>CAZLSE010000062.1:0-8005 GCA_964562055.1 uncultured Gammaproteobacteria bacterium | reverse complement strand
TTAAGGATGTAGGAGATAAGGCACCTGCAGATTTGAAAGCATCAATAGAAAAGAAAGTAAAAGAACTGAAGGAAGTCACTGAGAAAGGATCAAAATCCGATATAGAATCAAAAACGCAGTCTCTATCTGATGAGCTGCAAAAAATAGGCCAGTATATGTATAAGAAAGAAGAGAAGCAACCAAATGCTCCTGATCCATCAAAAAAAGATGAGAAAAAGGATACGAATGACGAAAAGAAAAATGCAGAAGAAGGACAGGTGGTTGGTTAATCAATTTATCGAGTATGGATCATGGACTACTATGAGTTGTTGGGATTAAAAAAAGGGGCTACAGATGCTGAGATAAAATCGGCATATCGTCAACAGGCCTTGAAGTGGCATCCAGACCGGAATAAAGAAAAGGGTGCCGCTGATCGCTTTAAAGAAATTAATAAAGCGTATGAAGTCTTGTCTAATCCCGAAAAACGACAAATGTATGACCAGTATGGCAAAGATGCATTTGAACGGGGAGGATTTGGAAGACAAAGCACTCAACAACAAGGACCGTTTTCATATACATATAGTTCATACGGCGGCCAAAACCCATTTGAAGGAGTTAATTTTGGCGGATTTTCAGATCCATTTGATATATTTGAGCAGTTTTTTGGATTTGGAGGAGTAGGCGGTTCACGTTCTAGAAAGAAAAGGGATGTATACCAAATGGAACTTTCATTTCAAGAGGCAGTACATGGAGTAACAAAAGACACTGTAATAAAAGGAAAAAGTCACTCAATCAAGATTCCAGCCGGTGTGGATGACGGAATGAGAATTCGGTTTAGCGATTTTGATGTTTTAGTTCGTGTTAAAGCAGACTCCCGTTTTAAACGTGAAGGTCAAGATATATATGTAGAGCATAGTATTTCATACCCCACAGCGGTTCTGGGGGGCGAAACCACTATTGAAACACTTGAAGGAAAAATTACCTTACGGGTGCGCCCTGGAACCAAATCGGGCACTCATGTGAGACTTCGTGGACGTGGAATTATATATCCACAACAAGCACACAAGGGTGATATGTACGTCATTTTTACCATCCACACCCCAGACACCGTGTCGCACAAAGCAAAAAAGTTGCTTACCGAGTTAGAGCAAGAATTGAAATAGACTTCATGTATGCGAATAACCACTCATCCAGAAAATCGGAAAAATCATCTAGTAGTACAAGATCTGAAACGTAAAACACGACTATTTTTAGATGCACAAGGATTTTTTGAGGTTGATCTTCCCGTCTTATCGCCAGCATTGGTGCCAGAATCGTATCTCGAGGTTTTTAAAACCATTTTTCGTTTTGGAAACAAACGGAAAAATCTGTATCTCACACCATCCCCTGAGCTATTCCTTAAACGACTTCTCGCACATGAGATAGGAGACATCTATTATTTGGGAAAGTCATTTAGAAATAGCGATCCACCATCAACCCTCCATTCGTTTGAATTTACCATGCTTGAGTTATATCAAATGGGAAAAAATTATCTGGATATTGCCGACGTCTTGCTAAATCTTCTGCGGTATCTTGCTGATGGTAAAGACATTGTTTACAGAGGAAATACTATTTCATTTCATCATTGGGAAAAGATATCTGTTGCAGAAGCATTTGATCGGTATGCAGGAATTCCGGAGAAGACTATGTTCAAACAATCAGCATTTATTGCAGCAGCTCAAAAAAAAGGATACATGGTAGAGGGGTTTACATATGAGGATGTTTGGTCGCAACTATATACCCAAGAGATTGAGCCCCACCTTGGTATGAATGGAGCTCCAACACTGCTATATGATTATCCGAAGGAGTTTGCTGCGCTTGCAAAACTAAATTTCGATGGGAAGACTGCTCAACGGTTTGAATTTTATATTTGTGGTGTCGAATTAGGTGATTGCTATTCTGAATTAACCGAATGGAAAGAGCAACAGGAGAGATTTACAAAAGAGCAAAAAAATCGTAAAGAGAGCAACAGAATAATGTATCCAATTGACAAAGGGTTCATTCAAGCATTACAATATGGTCTTAAGCCTTGTGCGGGAATCGCTGTTGGATTTGATCGATTAGCTATGATTTTCGCTAATGTTTCTTCACTTGAGGAGACGCAGGTTATTACAATTTCAGGAGAGTTGGAATAATGAAAACAAACGCGGGTAATCTAAAAAAAGGTGAGTTTATCATGTATCAAGGAGCAATTTGGCAAGTACAAAAAGCTGATTTTTATTCACCAGGAAAAGGTTCAGCCCTCATGAAATCACGTATCAAAAACCTGTTGACTAGCAAAAATATCGAATATGCTTTTAAGTCAAATGAGCCAGTTGATGTGCTCGAAGTTACTTGCGTTGAGATGGAATATCTTTATAAAGATGCTGAAAATCTCTTCTTCATGGATCAACGCACCTATAATCAGTACACGCTCGCACTATCTGTTGTAGGAGATGTTGCCAACTTTATGAAAGAGGGAAATACATATTACGTATATGTGTACGAAGACAAACCGCTTACAATGCGGCCACCTACTTCGGTTAAACTACGCATTATAGAGACTGAAGACGCGGTTAAGGGCGACACAGTGTCAGGTGCGAAGAAAACTGCAAAAGTAGAAACAGGAGTAACGGTCATGGTCCCATTATTTGTTAAAGTTGGAGATGTTGTCACTGTTAATCCAGAAACAGGGGAATATGGGGAAAGAGTGAAAGAATAATGTCTATGCTCTCAGTTGGATCATTACTTAAACAGACGCGTGAAAAAAAGAAGCTCTCTCTTAAAGAGGCCGAAAAGCATATAAAAGTTCGGCAAAAATATATTACTTCAATTGAATCCGACAATTGGGATATATTTAGTTCCAAAATATATATTGAAGGAATATTAAAAAACTACGCTCGGTATCTCGAACTTGATGAACGAAAGGTAATTGCCTTTTTTCGAAGAGAGTATGAAAAAAAGGAAGATATTCGCTTTAAGCGAAGAGTGCATGAAGGAGAACTATCTTCAGATTCCAGAAAAACAATGAGGTCAATGATTGCCGTTATTGGTTTTTTTGTATTTGTATATGTTGTTTTTCAATTCTATCTTTATCTCAAGCCACCTTCAATTCAAGTTACTATTCCACAAACAGTTGTGACGAAAAATACAGATAGGATTAAAGTATCAGGATCAACAGAAAAAGAATCAGTTCTCACCATAAATGGGGAACGAGTCTACTTGAATAAAAATGGCGGGTTTGAATATGTTGTCCCTCTTCAGACGAAACAAAACAAGATTATTTTCGAGGTGGTCGGAGCAAATGAAAAAAAAACTGTTCTTGAAAGAATCGTTACAAGGAAGGAATAATTTTTTTTAATTCTCCAATAAGGTGAATCGTATCAGGAAATATGGGCTTCATTTTTAGTCTTTTTGCTTCATGGACTGTTTTGTTCACTAAATGATGAGGTCGTATCTCACCCAAAAGACCCACCTCTCCGATAAACACCAACGAATACGAGAGAGATATCCCGGTTAATGAAGAATACAACGCAGCCAAGATTCCAAGATCTGCAAGAGGCGAGGTGACTTTTATACCGCCAACTACATTAATATAGATATCAAATGAATCCAGTTTAAGTCCAAGGTATTTTTTAGCGATTGCGAGGAGAAGTTGGATGCGGTTAAAATCAACACCTTTTACTACGCGACGAGCTACGGGAAGTACCGTTGGTACTGCGAGTGCCTGAACTTCAACGAATAACGGACGCTTTCCTTCACAAATTCCTGCCACAGCACTCCCAATCTCTTTTCCTTTTGAATGCGAAAGAAGCGCTGTTGTAGCATCAATCTCTTTGAGTCCATTTTCTGCCATCTCAAATACGCCAATTTCATTCGTGTCACCGTAGCGATTTTTGGATGATCGCAAAATCCGGTACTGTGTTGTATTATCGCCTTCAAGTGTGAGTACGCAATCAACCATATGCTCAAGCGTTTTTGGGCCGGCAACATCTCCATCCTTAGTGACATGTCCAATAATGATAAAAGGAGTTTTACTTTGTTTTGCATAAAAGCTAATCTTAGATAACGTATCTCGAATCTGATTGATGCCTCCGGGGGGAGCATCAACTGTTTGTGAGTACATCATTTGAATTGAGTCAATAACAACAAGCTCTACTTTAGGATGTTGTTTTTCGAGTCCAGTTATAATACTTTCAATTTTTGTGTCATCAGAAAAAAAAATGCGATCCTCAGGCACTTGTAGCCGTTTCATTCTATCGTGTATTTGATCTGCTGCTTCCTCGCCGGAAATATACGCAGTCTGAATTTTTTTTACAACCTGCATTAGGAGAGTTGATTTACCAATACCAGGTTCACCCGCAAGGAGTACAACTTCGCCTGGTACTAAACCACCACCGAGTACTCGGTCAAATTCAAACATGCCAAGAGGTAGTCTTTGTGCGTTGCTTGATTTTCGCTTTAGTATGCGAAATTGAGTAGGGGTAGCTTTTGTGAGATAAATGCTTCCTGAAGTATCATCGTGTGTTTCAATTAGTGTATTCCATTCTCCACAACCGGGACATTTTCCAATCCATGTTGCACTTCCGTACTGACACATCGAGCAAACAAATAAAGCCATAATTACATTTTTTGTACAGTTTTAATTCCCAAAAGTAAGAGTCCGTGTTTTATAATGGCACCCACTGATTGTGTAATTGCCATGCGTAGTTGTTTATGTTCGGCATCTGCCTTAAGAATTGGATTCTGTTGATAAAATGCACTATATTCACGTGCAAGTTCATACAGATAAGTTGCAATAATATGCGGTAACATATTTTTTGCCGCTTTATGTATATGAGTCGGGTATTGATAAATGAGTCTCATCATTTTTTGTTCTTGAGAGTCAGGGTTTGTGCCGATTCGTTTAGAATCTAATTCTCCCTTTTCCAAAATACTTTGTGTGCGAACATATGTATAAATAAGATAAGGCGCAGAGTTACCATCAAGCGAGATTGATTCATCGATATCGAAGGCTATTACCGAAGAAGTAGAATTTTTTAAGAAAGAATATTTCACAGATCCTACTGCAAGTATTTCCGCTGCAGTTTCATCTGCATTACATTTTGACTTCAACTTCGCTTTTATTTCATCAATGAGCCATGTTGCCTCAATTATATTGCCTGTGCGAGAAGACATCTTGCCGTCTTTCAGTTTAACCCATTCATAGGCTAAATGATGCTGTTTGCCTGAAAAAAGCGTTGGATTCATTAACTCTTCGACTTTAAATGTAATCTTAAAGAAACTTGTCTGTTCAGGGGTTACTACATGAATACATTTATCTATTGTTCCAAAATCGGCAAATTCTTTAACAGCAAGACCAAGCTCTTTTCCTTCATAGGTGGGAAAACCCTGACTGTTAATAAACACACGAGTATCAAGGCCATACGGAGTTCCCTCAAAGACGACAGCTCCCTGACTTTTTGTAAGAATGCCCTGATCAAGTAAATCACGAGATGTTTGCAGCCCCTGCTCATGTACTTCGCTTTCAAAGTAACATCTGTCAAAATGGGTATATAGTCGCTTATATATATCCTCAAAATAGGCTATACTCCATCCTCTCGTTTCAGTCCACAAATCTATGATGGACCGATGTTTTTCATAGATATGTCGATTTACTGTATGAATTTCAGCTTTTGCTTTTTCGTCAGACTCATATGCGGTTTGGCCTTCAGAATAAGCTTTACCGATTAATTTTATTTTTTCAGATAATGATAAAGCTGTAAATAACTCTTTGTTTTTTAGTAGCATCTGTTGAATCCCCCACAGACATTTTGCAATATGCATACCTACGTCTCCCTGATAGTTAGTTCGGATAACTTTGTTTCCCACCGCTTCAAGCAAGCGAACAATTGATTCTCCAGTCGAGATATTTCGGAGGTGTCCTATATGAAATAGTTTGTGTGTATTTGGGTGTGCAAATTCTACCATTACTTTTTTTTCGGTACCAAAGTGAAACGGTTCAATTAAAAATGTACTGTTTGCAGTTGCTTCAAGAGTTTTTGTCAATTGTGATGTATGAACAAAAACATTTATAAAACCTGGACGCACTGCTACTGCACTAGCTATAAACTCATCACTTTGAATGTTTTGAGCAATTTCCTCTGCGAGATCAAAAGGACTCCGTTTTAATTTTTTCGCGAGAATCATTGCAATATTGCTCGAATAATCACCAAATTGGATTTGAGGTATAGAAAGCGTTATTTCAGAATCAGGTAACGCAATATCCATTTTTTTTAGAGCAAACAAAAGAACATTTTTTATATGTGATTCCATGGTGTTTATATTAATTGATCAACATATAAATTACAATTATTGTTGAATAATTAGTAAACTTGCCGGATGCAAAAAAATATGAGCATCCCATCCCTGAAGGATATCCATACCTACTACACTCATGAGTGCATTTCGTTGAGATGGGTCAAGACAAATCCATCCCATCTTCTCATTTAAATGAATTGAGTTCGCGTTTTCAACGCCAACTACCGAAAAAATAGGTACATTTGGATATTTTTTACTATTTTCAGTTGCAAGAAATTCCTTGAGATGCGGCCCTAATTTTTTTCCTCGATACTCTGGTGGCACAATCAAACTACCTGATTCTATTCCGGTAGGCATAATGCCTTGATCCATGTTTTGAAGCGCCACTGTTTCCATTTCTTCAAGTCCACCTTGAACCAGTGCAAGGTTTGGATGCCAGGGCATCGATTTGATAAAGCCGCCTATGTCACCCGCTTCGTTTGTAAGCCAGGCTGCAAGACCATGCTTCATATAGGTAAATACAGTTATCGGTGCGATAGGCACCATATTGTTTTCGGCAGCGATAAGTTTGCTCACTGTTTGTGCAATGGCGTACTTGCCTTCAAATCCGTTTACATGTGTTTTGGTTTGAAACTCTGGAATCATAATTAAAAAAAGAAATAAATAAAAAGCCCCCGATCGTTTGTCGGGGGTTCGGGTATGCGTTTATGAAGAAAGACTTACCTCATACGGCCACACCCGCAGATGGAGTTTCGCCTGAGCGCCATTTTTTGGGTAGGAAGGTAATTCATACTATAGGTATAGTATATCGTACCCGTTTGAAAATAGCAAGCAGCTTTTATATTAATTGCATGTATTTATGTTGCGATATACAATTATGGTGATATGAAAGGAAAGATGATAGTTATCGGTGTTGTTACGTTCTTATTTATAGGATTTATTGCCGCAAAACTCATTTTAGATGTGATGAGCAAAAAAGAAGGTCGTCTGCGAGTGGTTACCAATCAGGAAGCAGTATTTTTTCTCGATAACGTAATGAAAGGCAAAACGCCATTTGAGGACGTGGTACGTGAGGGAAAATACACCTTAAAAATAGTACCAGAACAAACCGCAACTGCATCGTCAGTAACCTGGGAAAAGAAGGTTGTAATAAGTGTAGATACCCTCACATTCGTTGATGTTCGACTGGCAAAAACCGATATTGAATCATCCGCAGAAACATACTGGCTTACAAGAAAGTCCGGTTTTGGTGCAAAGCCTGCCGGTCTTGTGGTTGAAAGTGAACCATCGGGTGCACTTGTTTATCTAGATGGCGACGAAAAGTGGATTTCTCCCATAATGATAGATTCAGTACCTGAAGGAAGCCATGAATTGGCGCTTTTCATGCCTGGATTTGTACGGAAGACTAAAAAAATTAACGTCGTCAACGGATCTAATTTACATGCATTTATGAAGCTACCTGTTGATCCCAATCAGGCACCAGACTATACCGAAATTGAGCAGCCTATAGCTACTGCTGCGGCAAAACTTAGTGAGCCAACACAAACGGTACGGATACTTGATACACCCACCGGCTGGTTACGTGTACGTGAAGAGCCTAATCTTGGTGCATCCGAATCCGGTAGGGTAAATCCGGGGCAGGTGTTTGAGTATACCGGAAATCGGCACGAGGTGCCAGACCTTCGAGACGAGCCACTGCCCGCCGATG
>CAZLSE010000061.1:0-8663 GCA_964562055.1 uncultured Gammaproteobacteria bacterium | reverse complement strand
CGTTATTACCAAACTGGAAATGCGACCTAATGGTGAAGTTTATGGTGAAGCAGAAGTATTACCGACCGCACCCGGAAAAATCCTTGAAGCATTGCTCCGAAGTGGAGTTAAACTTGGTATTTCATCTCGTGGATTTGGATCAACTCGTGACAACGCACAGGGCTTGCAAGAAGTTCAGAATGATTACCGCCTTGTAACGTTTGACATTGTGTCTGATCCATCCGCTCCCGGTGCCTTTCCCAATCCTGTGTATGAATCAAAAGAAAACAAGTCCGGTGGAAAAGAAATTGCTACAAATCTCTCTACGCTCCTTGAAGAAGTTTGCGAAAGACCAATCGTAAATGAATCAGAGAAAAAAGAGTTTGTTTGCAAAGATGATGATGGAAATCGTTTCTACATCGTAGAGGGTGAGTACCAGTCATATGGTTATCTCAACTTCCATGCCTCTCATCATTATCACGTTCTTGTGAAGAATGAAAAGTTCAGCGAAAAAATTGGACTTAATGAATCCAACATGAAACTCATTGAAAAAGTATATGGATCAAGAATTATTAATAAATTATCTGACAAGATAACTGAAATCGGTATTGATCCTAATACTCTTAAGGTCATAAAGGAGGAACTATAATGGCTTTGCTTGATATTAATCTCAGCGAAAGTGAGATGGCTGAAGTTAAAGATAAACTCGACGCTTGGAGAGTAGCAGAAAAGAAGAAGATGGAAGAGGAACTTACCGAAAAGTTTGAGCAGATGGAAGCCGAACTCAAAGAGCATTATGAGACCTTGGTCGAAGAGATCAAGGAAAACATGAAGAAATTGTATACTAAACGATTCACTAAGGCTCTCAAAGAAATGTATGAAGAGATTAAAGCCGAAGTAATCGTAGAGTCACTTAATTCCCCAGAAGTCAAGGCTCTTGAGGATATTAAGGCCGCCGTATTCCCATTCATCAACGAATCCACCGCTCGCCGATACAAAGACGAGTTTGGAAAGCTCGCTCAGATGTATGAGGGTGTAGTCTCCGAACTTGAACTCGCAAAGGGCGCAAAGAAGAAGGCAGAACTCTTGAAGTCACTCTCCCCAGAAGTCACCAAGGTAGTTGACAAACTCCTCGGCGAAGGTACTGAGGAAGAAATTGTGACCAAATTTGCCGCAATTAAAGATGCCCTCAAGTCACAGTCAGAAGAGACAACCCCTCCTGCCGCTAAACCAGTTGTAGAGAGTCGCAGACCCGCTCCAATTGTAGAAGAGAATGAGGATGACAATCATCAGGAAGTCACAATTAAACGACAAGTTGAACGTGAGCCAACTGCTGAAGTAGTCACCGAATCAGAAGAGCAGAAGGAGTTCTCAAGACTTCTTAACGAGCAATTAGTTCTTGCAGGTGTGAAATCAGGTTCACGCCGAAAGTAAGCATTAAAAATTCTTAGCGACCTTAAATTACTAAGGTCGCGGAAAGAAAAAAATTAGGAGGACCATTGTGGTTTACGATCGATTTGCACGAGAGGATACCGACAGTTTAGTTAAACGTTGGAATCCATTCCTTGAGGGAATTGACAATGAGTATATCGCCGAGAATACGGCTATACTTCTCGAAAACGAGGCTCGCTATCTCGCCGAAGCGCCCCAGACTTCAGTTTCTGACGTTCAGGGTCTTCAGAAGATCATGCTTCCTATCGTTCGCCGTGTATTCCCCAACCTTATTTCAAATAACCTCGTTTCAGTTCAGCCAATCGCTGGACCAGCCGGAATCATCTTCTATTTGAAGTATATTTTTGGCACCGAGGCTCCCGGAACCACCCAGTACAGCGAATACTCCATGTTCGAGAATGTCGCCGGTTCTGGCGAAGGTTACAACCCCTTCTACTCACTCGATGAGAAGGGTCCGTTCTCTGGCGTTGGTGGAGCCGCCGCTACCTCTGTCGCCGTTGCTTGCACAGCCTTTGCCGCTAAGTGGCCTGCTGTTGCTAATTCCTACTTCGGAACCATCGAAGATGCTGAAGGTGTTTATCACTTCGCATACGAGGGTGGAGCCTATGTAGTTCGCCCAGCCGACCGACTTCAGGTTTCAACGGCTTACACCGTTGCCGAAGCCGCTGGCACCGTTACCGTTTCTGCCGCCGCTATGGAAGGCGTAACTGTAAAGGTTTGGTACAAGACTGATATGGAATTCTCCAAAGAAATTCCTGAGATGAAAATCTCCATCAGTTCAATTCCTGTAACTGTCAAGAACCGCAAGCTCAAGGCTATGTGGTCACAGGAATCCGAGCAAGACCTCAAGGCTTTCCACGGCTTGAGCGCCGATGCCGAGTTGACCTCACTCGTTTCCAACGAAATGATCGCTGAGATTGACCGTGAAATCATCCAGAAATGTATGAGCATCGTTCCTAACAACATGCGCGGTTCCTACACTTGGAATAAGTTCGAAGACAACAACACTTCTGGAAACTTCCTCGATGCCCACCTTGCTATGATGCAGAAGGTTACTCGACAGAGTAATGAAATCTTCCGCCAGAGCAAGATTGGACCAGCCAACTGGCTCGTCATGGGAACCAAGGTTGCTTCTTATGTTGAAGTTCTCAAGGGCTTCATTCCTAATCCTGTTACTGAGTCTATGGGTATGAATATCGTCAAGGCTGGTAATTATGCTGGTCGCTTCGATATCTACAAAGACCCAATGTTCCCTGAAGACCTCGTTCTTATGGGCCACAAATCCCCTGCTTCTCCATTCGGAGCCGGTGTGGTTTATTCCCCATATGTCACCAACCTCACTCCTGTGATCGTTGGTCAGGATGACTTCAATCCACGACGCGGATTCTTGGCTCGATATGGATTGACACAAGTCCCCCACGGCCAACTTTTATATGGGTTACTAAAAATTAACGCTCTTCCCTAATTAACATTAGGAAGTATTCCAACGAGCCACCCTTCGGGGTGGCTTTTTTATTCGATAAAATATTTGATTTATTATTTGAATTATGGTATAATATCTGTATGGGTATGGGGATACCTAATCTTTAGTGGTGGGGGATGGTATGAAAAAGATAGTGATTTTGGTGGCTATGATACTCGTAGGCTTTAATGCTTTTGGGCAGTATACTGATGCTGAAAATTTAGGAAAGATTTCCATCGAAACGATTCATGATATTCGTGGAGATAAGAGCATTATAAAAGTTTGTATGATAACTGGATATGCTTATGTATATATTCAAAAGACCTCATTTTTGGATAGCACAACATACTGTATTTATGTTAGTTCCAAAATTTGCTATTTAGGAACTGGAACAATTTATCTTAAGGTAGATGATACTGTTTATGCCTTTAATAATGATGATTTTTATCCTTCTAATAGCACAAGAAGTACAATTCTTTGGGCTAATTTAGACCAGAATCTTTTTCTGAAAATCGTTAATTCAGATAGTATTCAAATACAATATGGTAGGAGGGGAGAGCCAGAAACTATTGATAAAGTCATAATGGATAAAGTAAGAGAAGCGTTTTTGTAGTCATAAGTCCACCAATTGGTGGACTTTTTTATATAAAAGCATATTTAATAGTATGACATCAATATGTACAATTTGCGGAAAGTCAATTACTCACAAACCAAGCAAACACCCAAAGTTTTGTTCCAGAGAATGCAAAGCAAAATCTCAATGTGGTAAGCAAGAATATAAAATTCAATTTGACAATGATGAAATAAAACGACTATATCTTGAGGAAAAACTATCAACACTTGAAATCGCTGAAATTATGGGAACATATAAAAAAATGATACGCCAAAGACTTTTAGACATGAGAATACGGTTAAGGTCTTCTGGTGAATCAAAACAACTTTTTTTAACGAAGCATCCAGAACAAAATCCAAACAATCTTCCGGGAATAAAAGAAAAACAAATACAAGCACAAATAGATAAAAATAAAACTGATCCATCATCGAATGCTATGAGAAGCAAATCATCAATTTTAAGATATAAAAACATGACTCCTGAAAAAAAAGAATCTTGGAAAAATGAATTATCTAAATCTATGTTTAATAGAACACCCCAGCAGAAATACGATGCTTTGATAAAGCAGTTCAACACCAAAAAGAAAAATGGCACCAATCTATGCAATGGACTTGAAAGCATCTATGAGCAATATCTGATTGACCATGATATAGAATATGAAGTTCAGTTTATGATACCGACTGGAATACGAAGGTTTCGGTATGATTTTTATATTCCATCAATTAACACCATTGTCGAAGTAAACGGAACTGGCACCCATGCCGATCCGAGAAAATACGCTCCTGATGAAATTGTCAAACTGGGATTGCCGGGATGGACGCCGCGCCCTGCAAAAGATATTTGGAAAGATGATGAATTGAAACATGAATATGCAAAAGAGCATGGGTATCTGATTGAGGTTGTTTGGGAAAGCGACTTAATTTAGACATTTTTGTCGAACACAATTGTCGAATTTTTACCAAGATATTTGATATCTATATAAGTATATGATATACTATAAATGAAAGAAAGGGTGGAGAACATGCTGGAACTTAGCGATCTGGAATTGGACGATTTGCGCCATTTTCATGATTACCCTGAACTGGCACAACGCATTCATCAAAAAGTTAAACATATTCACACGGAGGGCTTTGTGCTTAACACAACTGAACTTGATGCAACAATTGAAGGGGCAAAAGTCAAATTTATGCCAATGGAAAACATTGCCAATGGTTTGATTGTTTATACTGTTGGCGAAATAAACACCTTTAATTCATCCAAATTTCAATCAGTAGTAAAGAAAGCCATCGACGCAGGATATCATAAGTTGATATTTAATTGCAAAGATATTAGTTATCTTTCATCTACAGGGGTTGGTTCTTTTACTTTCATCCTGAAGGATATTGGTGCTGTTCAGGGTCGGATGGCAATATGCGAAATGCGTCCAAGAGTCCATGAAGTATTCAGCCTCCTTGGATTCGATAAATTCTTCCCGGTATATAGCGACATGTCGGAAGCGATAGAGACGTTTAATCCTGTTGCGATCAAGAAGCCGGTATTCCCATCAATATGCAAATGTCCGATTTGTGCCAAGAAGTATAAGATGGCAAAATCTGGGCGGTATCGCTGTTCTTCTTGCAGAACAATTTTTTCGATAAATGAGCAAGGAGAAATACGGTTTTAAATTTGATTTATTTTCGCATCCATGATATAATCTTATTAGTCGCGGTGGTCTTCCTCCCACCCACCCAGCCGCGATTCTCCTTTGCCTACCCCGGTTGTCCCCACGACCGGGGTTCTTTTTTTAGTTGAAAATATGAGGTTTTATGATATACTATCTATGACGCAGGGGCTTCTTCTCCCTCTGTGTTTCTATCCATACGCCCCATCGCGGCTTTGCCCTCCGCGATGGAATCCTCCTTCCCCCTGACTCATACTCCGATCAGGGGGTTTTAATTGATAAAAAAATTTGATTTATTATTCTATTTATGGTATAGTATTCACATGGCATGGGGATGCCAAATTGGTGGGGGTAATATGACTAAACTTAGAATATGGCAACAGGAATGCGAAAATACCATTCTCAATGAAGCATACCGTATTGTTAATGCTCTTACTGGTAGCGGTAAAAGTTATCTCATGCGAGATATGGCTCTCATTGAAGCGATCCGGGATGGCAGAAGGGCGATTGTCGCCGTTCCACAGGAAATCATTACTGCATCTTTTACGGATTCTACTTCTCATATCATTATGGGGAAAACGGTAGATAATATTTCTGATTTGGTTTTTAATACTTTTAATTATACCAACAAGCAACAGGCTCTTGAAGAGTTTATAAAATCTGATAAATTGCTTTGCCTCTGTTCATATCAAACTTTAATTTCCGCCTTTAAGAACAACAATAAAATATTTGATGGTATGGAAGTGTATATTGACGAAGCGCACCATATCAAAGCCCATGAAAAAGACACGTTGTCCAACCAGATGGGTAGCGTGATATTTGACCTTGTTAAAAGGAAGACGGTACATATCACTCTTTCATCAGCAACCATTTTTCGTGGCGACAAAATAAGTATTCTTGATCCGTCTCTTAAAGATAGGTTCATTAGATACAACCTCGATGTGGATTCATATCTTCGTGAAATGGTCCATCTTAGAAAGATTAAAATTGAAGTAAAAACCTACGACATTACAAAGCCTTTTGATAAAATTAAAGAAGCATATGTTCCCGGCAAAAAAATGCTGATTTATATTCCCAATGTCAATACACAGGAATTTAAGATTATCGGAAATAAATCTGATTGGGTTAATGGACTTGTCGCTTCTGTTGGACATCCTAATTCTAAGGTTTCTGAACCAGATTCAAATGGTATTATTACTGTAAAAAATGGGCAGACAGTAAAAGTTCTTGACCTTGTTACCAATGAAAAGAACCATCGTAAATCTGCCAAAAACCATCTTATTAAAAATCAGAAAACTGATGATATTGATGTTGTCCTTGCCCTTGGTATGATGAAGGAAGGCGCAAATTATGTGTGTGCCTCAGAAGCCCATGTGTTTGGTCTTCGTAACATCAAGGACACGGTACAGATTTTAGGTCGTGTTCTTCGGGATTATCCGGGAAAAGACACTGCAAAAATTGTTATTTATATTGCCAAAAGCATTGCAACCTCTGGACCGAAATTTAGAGAAAGTGTCGAAAATTATGTTAAAGCGTCTTTAATATCCATGATTATTGAAGACGTAATCTTCGATGGTGAACTATCTGTTAGCAAGAAAAAAGAATCTACTGGTGAGCGAGTATATGACGCTTGGGATAATCTTGATTCAGAAGTTAAAATGAATCTTCTTTCTGATGTTTCTTCTGCTCTTTTTGACATGAATGAAACTAATTCAATAGATGAATATACTTCTGCCATCCGAGCAGTAGTAGATGCTGATCCAGATACCCAGAACTTATGTGATGAAGACAGGGCGATTATTGTCAAGCGTATATACAAGAATCAGGTTCGCAATGTATTGAAGAACGATATTTGCTTCAAGGGAATTGATTTGGATAATGTGGACTATGAAGTCATAAAAGAGGAAATCGGTCATCCTATGGGTTGGGTCACTTTATCTACGAATGACTTTGGTGTTACTAACTTTTCAGATTTGCGTAAAGCATGTAGTTATGATGTTTTCTCGGGTACACCCGAGCAATTAATTGCTTATGCTAAAGAACATAACATCACAAATCAGATGCAACATCGTAAGCATATGAAATCACACCCTGAACTTTATGGTGTATTTCCTGTAACCCCACACGAAACAAAAGGCTGGGAGCATGTATATCTAAAAGTAATTAACGGAACTTATTCTGGTACTCCTGAACAATTAATCGCATATGCTAAAAAACATTGTATTACAAACGGTAGACAACATCGCAAGCATATGGAATTGCATCTTGAACTTAGAAATGTTTTTCCTACAGCCCCTAATATAACAGTAGGCTGGGAGCATGTGTATTCAAAATCAAAATCCCACCATAGAACTTATTCTGGTACACCAGAGCAATTAATTGCATATGCTAAAAAACATAGCATCACAAATCAATGGCAACATGCAAATCACATGAAACTGCATCCAGAACTTAAAAATGTTTTTCCTGTAGCCACTAATAGAATATCAGGGTGGGAACATGTATATTCAAAAGCAAAATCCCATGGAAATTATTCTGGTACACCCGAGCAATTAATTGCTTATGCTAAAGAACACGGTATTACAAATGAAAACCAGCATCGCAAACATATGAAGTTACATCCTGATCTTTATGGTGTATTCCCAATTCAAACTAATAGGACAAAAGGTTGGAAGCATGTATTTCAGAAAAAATCAACTTGAAAATATTGAAGACTATGATATAATACCATTGAGTATATGGAGGTGGTGGGATGATTATCAATTCCTTAATCGATACAGATTTTTATAAACTAACCATGATGCAAGCCGTTCTTCATCAATTCCCGGCAGTGAACGTCCGCTACGAATTTAAGTGCCGCAACGGCAATGTATTCGACCAGCGCATGGTCAATCGCATCAATCAAGAAATCAACCATCTGTGCGACCTCACCTTCAAGCAGGATGAAATTAATTACCTCAACTCCATTCGGTTCCTCAAACGAGATTATACCGATTTCCTCAAGAACTTGAGACTCAACCGCGACCACATTACTTGCCAGTTAACCTCCGATGGACGGCTTGAAATCGTAGCGGAAGGTAACTGGTTTCTTACTATTCTCTTTGAAGTCCCTGTGCTTGCCATTGTAAATCAGGTTTACTTTGAAAATACAGTTGTTGACGCTGGCGTTGGTAGGAAACGGCTGAAAGAAAAAATTGCCATGGTGAAGGATATTCCGGGGTTCCACTTCTCGGACTTCGGAACTCGCCGCAGGTTCAGTTTCGATTGGCAGAAAGAGGTTCTTGAGACTCTATTTGTCAACGCGCCCGGATGCCCCCAGTGCATAGGAACGTCGAATGTTTTCTTTGCCAAGGAATTTGGCGTTACTCCCATCGGCACCATGGCACATGAGTTTATCATGGCAGGACAGGGACTCGACGTAACGCTTCGCAATAGCCAGAAGCGAATGCTTCAGGCATGGGTTGATGAATATCGCGGCGACTTGGGGTATGCCCTTT
>CAZLSE010000060.1:0-8688 GCA_964562055.1 uncultured Gammaproteobacteria bacterium | reverse complement strand
ACAGTAATTGTAGGAGTAGAGACTGTAGGATTGTTTCCGACATCGGTATCATAGAAAACATCGGATGACGCTATCTGGTCTCCACCATAGGCTGTCAATCCACTTCTAATAAGTTGGATTTGATTATATCCTTGTCGAAGAAGTGTTGGATCGGTAATATTGATTCTTGCGTTCCATCGCTGATAATATTTGAATCCGTTGTGGATTCCGACATACAACATTTCAAGTGAGCCTTTACCCGCTCCTGCGCCAACGAATGCACATATACCATTGGAAATTGGGTCACCAGTTCCTGCTACATCGTAGTTTCCCATTAATTGAGTTGTTTCTCTGCGGGCTTCATCAAAATTGGCGGCGAGGTCGATGGTAGCAAGCCGGGTTCCATTAAGATATACAGAAAGAGTTCCTTTATCTCCATAGTTACATCGATTGGCTGTATCTGGCGTCGAAAGTGTAAATACAGAATCATTGGTTATATAGGTTACGTTGGTTCCTGCGCCGTCACCAGCCTTGTAATTAATATTAAGGTCTGATAGCCTACCGGTTACAAATGAAGTTCCGGCTACGACAAGTGTTTGTCCATTAAGCGTGGAAGGAGCGTTTGGCGGTCCAATGTAAGCAGTATTTGCATCAATATAAACAGAATCTTCTGGCTGAACAAATACGAGTTTTTGGATTTCTGAACCGCTAGGGTCTTCATCGTATTCAGTTACGGTGAGTGAAAATGTGGAAGTAATTTTTTCCCACATAGTTGCAGATTGCTTCCAGCGATATAATATTCCATCATCTCGCACAAGTCTTACGTCATCATCTTCATTTCCAATGGTTGGAAGTGAAGCAAAATCAGCAACTGCTGGCTTCCACTTATGAGAAAGCGAAAGTCGTTCAATTGCTATTGCTTTTGGTAAATCACCGGAAGTATTCCCGATATCCGTAGTCGAAAGTATAAGCCCGAGAGCCGGATCGTCGGATAATGCGGCAATGAGATCAGGTGTTAAATATCCATCAAAGTCATCTTTTGAGATGAGAATCGATTGCCCATCGGCAATAACAATACCCAAATCAGCAACTTCTTTGGTTGAACCTGTTGAATTTTTAAGATAGTAGTCAGCCATGTAATTTCTCCATATTATAATTGGTTGGGGGAGATCATTATTATCTTATTGTTTGTGTTGAATTGTTATTCTTTTTCTAAATCAAAATAAAGATATGTACATGAAGTATTTTGTGTTGATAAGAGTAAGAGAAAATAATACCATACATGGTGGAATTGTTTATGGAGTACCTAAACGATCATTTAACTGGGTTGCCAGAATTGATAATTCTTTAGAAATTTGGGGTGATTATTGGTTCCCTCATAAGGGGAATAATGTGTTTGAAGAATTACGAGATGCACAATATAATATAATTACTCAAGTTTTCAACATATTATAAAAAAAGGAGCCATCTGGCTCCTTTTTGCTTAATGGTGACTTATCCGTTGATGTGGCAAATGCTCAAACATGCCGCCATGTTCCATCAAGGAATAATACGATCCGTCTTCATCCGCGTAATGGAATCTGAAATAAAATGAACCCGGATTCTGCTTAATCCATTCTTTGGCAAAAGCCTTGGCGCGTTTATTGGATTCTTTCTCTCGTCTGTCCCAATATTTTCCAAAATCGTCACTATCTTTTCTTGGGTTTGCCTTTTCCCAATCGTCCATGTCGATGAACCAACCTGCTGTCAACTCTTTAATAATATCGTCAAGATTCATTGGCAACTGTTCTGCTATGTCGTTAAAAATAGTTGTGGCAAAATCTTTGATTGAGTATTGAGGTTCAGGCGATACTTCTCCCTCAAAAAGAAGATGAATAACATCATCCACATTATGCGGAATTACTGGAAAGGCGACGACAAAAGAACTTGATGACGAGTTGGATACAAATCCATTTCTAACTTTCATATAGTCTCCTTATTTTGTCAATAAATATTTTTCAAAAGCAATTATTGCTTTTGACGCGCACGAAAAACACAAGTCAATTTGTTTCATTTGAAGATAAGTTTCATTCTCAATCCGCACATATGAATCTCTATCAATACTAAATTGATATACACTGTTCTTTCGAGTATTATCATCATTAATTAAAGAACCACATTTATCACAGATTCTTTTTGTCATTATAATTCCTTAAATAATTTCAAAATCTACTTCACCAGAATATTTGCACGGCTTAAATAAATCTTCCGCATTATATTCATATTTTCTTGAACGGTCATAGTTATAGCGAATATCAAGCGGTTCAAGGCTCGCCACAAAGAATTCAGATTGTCCGTTTACTGTTTGGTGAATGTCAAAAACATCACCTTTTTTTAATGTCCTATCGTTTTTATCTACCATGTTGATGCGCCGAACTCTTTCGCTTTTTCAAGCCAATCTTTAGCCCATTGTTTTACTGCTGGACTTTCGGAATTAATACCATGTAGTTCTACAACTTCATATGCTCCATCTATCATGGACAGCATGGTCTGAATTTGTTCTGGTGTAAAATCTTTTATCTCCACTCTACTTTATCCATATTGACGCCAATATCCTTAAGAAATTGGTGCATGTTGAAGTTGTCTAGTGAAGAATATCCGCTAACGTGAATATCATCCACATCAATCGACCATCTGTCCTCATAGTTTTCCACTAGAGTGTGGTGGTTTTTTATTTTATCAATTTGTTCATAGGAGAGATAGCATCTTGGTATGACAAATGATGACGATGAACTGTTTGAAACAAAACCAATTCTTCGCTTCATGATTGCTCTTTATACGAAATGTATTCCAATTCGCCAGTAAAAAGAAACCGCAGTCTGTTGGCGAAATTGTTGTCTGCCACCTTCCTGATTCTGAGTGCTTCATTTTCTCGCTGAAGTTGCTCGATTCGATGTTGATAAGCATCCTGATCTTTTCGAATATCATTCATTGCTTCATCTTTTGGCAAATAAAATTCTATGATTTGAGTTGCCCCATATCCATATATTGTCTTTTTTACTAAAATCTTGTCCTCGGACATTGCTTTTTTCATTTCCATCAATTTTTCATATTCTACCATTGGCATGGTGACAGTCTTTTCATCTGGCTTCATTTTTTTCTCCTTAAAAAAACGGCTCCCTATGTTTCAAGGGAGCCGTTTGGTTGCCCTTGGTTAGAGCGCGGCGATCATCGCTTCCAGCTCGGCGGCGGACTTGCCTTCGAGTTCGGAGTCCTTCTTCCGGGCGAGGATTTCGAGGAGCTTCTGCTTCTCGTCCCGCTTCGTCTTCGCGTCCTTCCGGGCGGCGGCTTCGGCGAGTTTGACCTCGACGATATGGCGGACGATGGCCACCTGCATGGTCAGGGTGTCGTCCTCGGCGGTCTTGGCGCCAAGCAGGGATTCCTCCTGCGTGGACTTGAGCTTGGTGTTGAGGGTCTTGAACACGGAGTCCAGTTCCTCAACGCTCATATCCCAGAGGTCTTCGACCGATGCGGAACCCTTGAACGGGAACCGGAGCTTCATGCGACTTGCTTTTTCGAACATCACTGCCTCCTTCGTGGCTTAGAAATTGATCTTGAGGGTGCGAGAAACCTGCCCCTCCACTTTGACGATGAGCGAATTCCTCTGGGTTGAGGAGAATCCGATCCCGGAGAGCTGGTCTTCGACATCTTCGACCCGCATCTTTCCGCCCAAGGCTTCGAAGACACGCTTGTGCTTCAGGAGGTCTTCCTTCAGGTATTCGTTGAAGAATCCGTTGGGAGACTCGGGGTTAACACAATCCTTCAGCATGAAGAAATAGTGCTTGTTCCCGATACCGTCCTGAGCGTCCCAGTAGTTGGGAGAATACATCGCCACGCCCACCGGATGGAACTGGTTGGTGTCCAGACCCCATACCTTGCGGGAAGAAGTGGATGACGGCAGGAGTTCGATGATTTTGAAACCATCTTTCCTGCTGTACTCGACCTTGGCGACCTGAACTTTCTCGTCCTGCCTGAGCGTCTTGTTGTAAGTAAACGAGAAAATCTGTCCTTCGAACTCAATCTCGGCAGAGAATCCCGACTTGCCGCCGCGATTGTTGAAGCAGTGGACGAAGAAGCTGTAGATGCCTTCTTGCATCTTGCTTCGATTCGACCAAGTGATGTTCTCGACCGCGACCTGATCTTTGCTCGGGTGGATGATATCCACATCGAGGTCTCCCGATGATGGATGCCCGTGCTTCGAGTAGTGGGCGATTTCATTCTTATTCGGCTCGAAGCAGTGGGCGTCGAAATCGTTCTGGTTGTCGCCGCCGTCATTCCACTGGATGGAGAACCGGAGAACGCCATCGACCTTTCCGCCCGCCGCTTTGACTCGCTCCTTCATGGAATCCGTGATGTTGCCAGCATACGCCCACGAAAAGGCATTGCCCCACTTGAAGAGCGACGGAGCGGTCTTGACCTTCGGCGCAATGAGCGACATCAGGTTGACCGCATGCCGATTCTCGAAAAGGGCTTCGACCTTCTTGACGGACGGCAGAACGTTCTTCACGAAGTCTTCGATGGAAATTTCTTCCACCCGGTCGAAACTCTTCGGGTTGACGGCAAGACCGCCAGCCATCTCGTCGAAGACGGAACCGGAAATCCGTTTGGCAGAGTCGCGGTTGGCGAAGAGGATGTTGTTGACCGTGATGTCATCGAGCGTAGCGTATCGGCGCCCGAGCGATTCCATGTAGCCCATTTCTTCCAGTTGCTTCTGGGCTTCTTCGAGCATCTTCTTCGTGAAAATCGCCTGTGGTCGCTTGTAGTTGGCAGGAGCGACCATCGCCTCGTACTTGCGCACCGCCGCGTCCAGATCGGTGTTTTCCGTGATGTCGGTGAGAAGGGTTCCCATGGAGTGGTTGCGAATCTTTCCGATGACGGGACCAACGATGACGCTCTGCTCCCAGACGTAGAGTTCCTTTTCCTTGGAGTCGAGTTTCCCATACGCCTTGTGGTGGCGAAGGAACTGGTTCAGGGTCTCTGCCCACTCCTCTCCCTTGTAGAGAGATTTCTGGGCGATGAGTTCCCGAACCGTATTGATGGCGTCTTCGGAAATCTCTTCGAGCGATCGCTTAAACACGTTGCGAACATCCCGAAGCCGACCCTTGACGCCATCTTCGGTATCGCCGGATGGGATTCTGGTGAGGAGATTCTTCGGAAGTTTGTAGTACAGGTGTTCCCACGAAAGCACCGGGCCACCGGGAACCTTCGGCTGTTCGAAGTTCTTGTCGATACCGAAGGTATCAATCTTGGTGACAAAAACATCCGAAACGGCGCGGGACTTGATGAATGCCGACAAGGCATCGATGACCGGCTGATAGGTCGTATCGTCGGTCTTGAAGTCCCAGATGGTGGTGACCTTGTTGTTCTTGATGGTCACCACGTTGCCGAATGACTTGATGAAGTGGCGGCACGAGGAGCAATCATGCTCCGTTCGCTCGCGGTACTTCTCGTTCGTTCCGGCAGGGAAGTTGTCGAGATAGGTCGCCCAGAGAGCGTCCTTGTCAACGTCCACCAAGAACAAATGGTTGACATCCTTGAGCATGCCATCGACATGCTTCTGCAAGGCTTTCTTAAACTGATTGAAATCCATCACCACCTCCGAATTCTGGCTATGTTTGCTCTCTGGTATTATACCATACACTTAAAATATTTCAACAAAAATCATCCAAGATGATGAATCGTGAGTTTTGCTCCATATTTTTCCCGTAACTGCTCCAACACTTGATAGGGAATAGAATTTTCTTCTGCAATTCCGAATACTTTTGCTTTCAACGCCTCATCAAGATATGTCTGCTTGCCCCTTTTACGAACGGATATTTTTTCGTTTGCGCCCCAACATTCCTTGGAGTATTCCTCGATAATCCATTTTCTTGCCTTCAACTTATCCATTTCTTTTGGATTAATAAATCGAGCAACTTTGGATATATCACCTTGCGAAACTTCATAATCATCACAAACAGCCTGATCCCATATTGCTTGAATATCAGATTCGAATTCTTCTGGCGTCATATCAACGTGCAAAACGAATGATGACGAAGAAGAGTTGGATACAAATCCATTACGGCGCTTCATGTTTCTTTTCCTTTATTTTTTTAATCAGTTTTTCAGCAACCAATAAAAAATGCATGACCGCGAACGCTCCCCAAATAATTCCCATTGTATGATTATTATAGCGAAACATGAAAATGGAAATCAGTGTTTCTCCAATACAGGCTAACAACATTAACATTTTAATACCTCTTTATGTATTTGTATTTCCAAGTACCATTCCATCGAAGTTTTCGGTAAACGTCGCATCTGACCTTTCTAATTTTCTTTTCACCCCAAGCAATATTGAAAGATTCTTCAATCATTTCTTTGTTCTCTTCCACCAGCTCCCACTTGCTGAAAATCATAATTCCCCCGTTTCTGCAAACTTGACAAGAAATGGTAGCAACTGTTTAACCTGATCCTGCGTAAGATGCATGCGGGTATATAGACTTACTTCTTGTGGAATCGGATACGGAACCCAACCGGTAAGGGCTTCTTCTTTATTTAATGTGGGAAGTAAAACCATCTGTTGGGTTTTTGCCTTATGACATTCTGAAGCCATTACTTGTGGGTTGGCATCACTGGGTCCAAACCAAATGGCATCTTCAGTTGCCAGCGAAGATTTCTGTAAGGAACACTTATGTCCATATCTGTCTTCGAATTCGATTATATCAAATCCGCGAGCGGTCTGGGTTTTTTCCATTATATGCTCCTTAATAGGAAGATTTAATTCTCTTTGTAATTAGTTCGGAATCTTCTACTTCGCGGGACTTGAGCCTCAAAGAAACAGATTCCCCATAGCAAACAGCCTTAAGATATTCGTTGCCGCATTCGTCTTGCTCAATTACGAAATTAATAAATCCAGCCGAAGTTGGATTATATAGATTGCACGAATCATGTCCCATCGTGAGCGGGATTAAAACGAACTGGTCGTCTTTAACGACATATTTCATCTTAAAGTCGGCATATCTTTTCATGATTTACCTCTGCGTAAAATATCGGCGGCATATCATTTTATATGCCTGAACTAAATCCTCATCTGAAAACTTATCCCAAAGGTTTTGTTTTACCACCTCAAGGAGTGGAAGACCATCATGTACGTTCGGCGCGGTGCTAAAAAACAGGGTTGTGTTTTTATAACGACCAATATCTGATACATCTACAATTTCATTGATGTCTTTGATGATAAGGTCTCTCATGTATAAAACCTCTCTTCTTCTTTTGGGATTAATCGATATTTGTTTTCATCAAGTCTTTCTATGGGGACGCATGATTTATCGCCATCATCCCAACAAACATACAGCCCGTCGCCTTCTCGCCGAGAAGTAATGCCGACATTAACCCAATGCCCTTCTTTAACAGTTCCAGTGAAATTATATTCAAGGTGAAGAATCATGTCTCCTGCTTTAAGCATTTTTAGGTTTCCTTCTCGGAATCTTCTTTCCTGTTTCAATGCCACGATGATATGCTTGTTCCATTGCTCTCTGGACAAGATTCGAAACATGATCCACAAATTTCTTGGATAATGTTTCATTCGCCTTGAGTTCTTCCATGAGAACAACAAAGGCGTTCTTTTCTTCGGGTTCGATTATTTTTCCGGTTGTTGCCAACCGTGCCTTTGCATTGCTCATTCTAACTCCAAGGGACAGGTTTCGATATAAAAACCACCTTCATCCAAATCGATGTTGCGGTGCAATTCCAAATCCAATCCAGTATAATCAAAAAATTCCTTTTTAATTGCTACAATTTCTTCTTCATTTTTTACCTCAATTGGTTTAATCAAATCCCAATTGTATCCATGCGTCTTCCTGATTTTTTCCGTTTCTTTGGTTCGCTCTTTATATGAAGCCTGAATTTTCCTTTGAGCAATTTCTCTTGCTTCGCCTAATAGAGTTTTGTAGTCGATAGCCTTTTGGTTGTTTGCAAAAACCTTGATGATTTCTTTGTATGAGTGTTCGTATCCTGATTCATAGTAAACAACACAAAAGGCTTCCATTATTATTCCTCTGATTCGTATTTCTCGAACCACTCGTCGAGTAGGAACGCGACTGCCGCTTCCTTGTGTTCATGCTTGGGCTGGAACGATCCAAGAATGCACCGCAGGTGCTTGAATGCCTGTTCCGCGTTGACACCTTCTCGGGGATAAAACTTGGGATTTTTAAGACCCTTGAAGAACCACTTTGCTACGAACATGTTGGCGGGCGTATGTCCCCGCTGATATTTTTCCGGGATGTCCTTCATCTTGGGCATCATGTCCATGACATCCGCAGGAAATGCCATCATGGCATCAGAAATGTCAGTCTTAATCGGAAACATATGTTTCTCCTTTTAAGAAGCGTTCTATCTCTTGATATGCTTCGTCTAAATCAATTTGGTCTTGCGTTCGGCTATCAATCTCTTTCCCATTTTCATCACGTTGAATAATCAAAAATGAACTGGATGATGAATTGGAAACGAATCCGTTGCGAGATTTCATTTAACTGAAATCCAAAAGAATTGTGGACTTATGGACGGAGAACTGTTCCCCCTTATGCTCCTGTATCCACGCGAAGAGTTTTTCATCGGACATGAAGTTGAGTATTTCGATATCGCCATCTTTGGTCCAATGCTTCACGAAATAGTCTTCACTCGGTTTCATCA
>CAZLSE010000059.1:0-8964 GCA_964562055.1 uncultured Gammaproteobacteria bacterium | reverse complement strand
GAATGAGCCGTCTGTGACCACTGTCTTGGCTTTCTTTCCGGCAGTCTTCTTTGCTTTCTTGAACGTTCTCCTTGCATCATCATAGTTTCTTGTCTTGCTCGCATTGC
Organism: uncultured Gammaproteobacteria bacterium; assembly: GCA_964562055.1. Taxonomy (GTDB): domain Bacteria; phylum Patescibacteriota; class Microgenomatia; order UBA1406; family GWC2-37-13; genus JAKBEU01. Next base: position 8,857 of record CAZLSE010000059.1, on the reverse strand, counting down.
TGGCCAACAGAAAGCGTGTTTTGTTGTCAAGTACATTCCAAACATATTGCTGGTTGCCTTTTACTTTGATGAATTGTTCATCTGCAAGCCAGTAATCTCCGACTTGAGGCTGCATAGACTTGACAAACTGGGTAATCCTTGACAAATAGGTGTTCACCCAGTTCATGACAGTAATGTGGCTTACTTCAAGCCCGTAGATTTGTTTTAAGTGATCTGCGATTGAGCGGTAGCTAACGCCTTTCATGTACAAATCCATAACTGTGACTACGGTTTTTGGATCGCCTTTGATATTTCGGATTGGAGAATTAACCCAACGCTTTTCACAAGCTTTGCAATACCATCTTTGTTTATCGCCAAGCAAGGTTTTTCTTACACTATCCTTTCTAGTTTTACTGCTGTTGCAGACTGGACAGTTTGGTCGTTTTTCGTCTTGAATTTCCATCTTTATTACCTTTTTATTACTCGTATAAGTATAATCTTAGAAAGGCTATTTTATATATAAATCTTGTCGTTGCTTACGTATGAAAGTAATACTTTTATGAGAATGTTTATATATTGGGCGTACTTTCTAAGGAGTTATGGCAAGGATAACGGTTAAAGTTCCAGGGTTCGGATGCGAAAGATGCAAACACGAATGGATACCAAGAGTTAAGATAAAAGAAGATCCTATCATCTGTCCTAAATGCAAGAGCCCATACTGGAACATACCTAAGAAAAAGAAAAAAGAATAAGGATACATCTACCTATAATATTCTTACATCTAATATAAACTATTTACTCTCTCTTTTTCTCTTCTATAAATTAAGCGTCAATTTACTACTCATTAGTTCATTACCCTCAAAAACGGGGGAGAGACTCTGATTTAATTCTCTGAAAGTTATATCTCGCCTCTCTTCCCTGTTTTCAGACCTAATGGAGTCGGCAGTAGTAGCATTACATGTCCAGTCTCGAGGGATATTCACTCTTTCTTTCTGAACTATTTTTGCAGTCTGCTCTCTCATGAAATAGTTTATCCTGTTTTTTCTTTATATGATTTTACCCAAGAAGAATGTGTCCGTTGTCACTCCTCAGTACGATTATGTAAAAACAGAGAAGTTATCATTTTTCAAAACTTTTTTTAGGGTATGCGTGTTCCAAATGTCCCGATTTTAACATAATCGTATTGGACAGTAGTTACAGCTAAAGTCCGGTCTGCACGAATAAGCCACACTGGACAGGTCAAGTCAAAAGGGTAGCAATTATTGCTTTACTTTCTCTCTGGCAATAAGCTCTGCTTGTTTTAGTACAGTTTCTGTCGCTATCTTTTCCATATCTGGAGGGTAACCATATTTTCTTAGAATCTTTTTAACCTTTAGACGCAATTCTGCCTGAACGCTTTCTCTATGTGTCCAGTCAATAGCGTCATTCTTTCTCATTATTTCTGCTAATTCAAAGGTTATTTTTCTTAGTATATCATCGCCTAAGATTTTTACAGCACTGTCATTGGCGCCTAATGCATCATAGAAGGCAATTTCATCATCTCCCATGTTGAGGTCTTTTCCTCTGCTTTTTTCATCTCTTACTTTTCTTGCCAGTTCAACGAGTTCTTCAATAATTTGTGCAGCTTCTATGCTTTTGTTAGTGTATTTTTTGATTGTCTTATCAAGCAAATCCATAAATGATTTTCCCTGCACTATGTTCTTTTTTGAGATTATTCTTATCTCGTCATTGAGTAATTTCTTTAAGGCTTCAAATGCGAGGTTCTTTTGAGGCATTTCCTTGACTTCTGCAAGGAATCCGTCGGACAAGATAGATAGTTCTGGTTTTTGTATTCCTGCAGCTTCGAATATGTCAATTATTCTGTCTGAAATAACTGCTTTTGACAGGATTTGTTTTATTGCAGAATCAAATTTATCCTGTAGCTCTCTTTTTGTCTCTGTTGTTTTTGTGATGGCTGACTTTATTGCCTGGAAGAATCCAACTTCTTCTTTGATCTTCATTGCTTTTTCATGCGGAACTGCAAGCGAGAATGCCTTAAGCAATGCAGTAACTTCCCTGGCAAATCTTTCTTTTTTATCTTTCTCTTTTAGGATGTGTTCCATTGCAGAGGGCACAAAGGAAATTCTTTCAGTTGGCTTGAGCTGAAAGAACTTTTTATAGTTAAATCCATAAAACATGTCCCTGACCACTTCGTATTTCTCGAGCATTAACTGCACTGCTTGCTCTTGGTCGAATGTCGGTTTTCCCTTTCCACCGCTTTCAGTGTAATTCATTAAAGCTTTCTTTAGCTCAGCTCCAACACCCATATAATCAACAATAAGACCTCCTTCTTTGCCAGGATAAACACGATTTACACGTGCAATTGCTTGCATGAGCGAGTGACCTTTGATTGGCTTATCCAAGTACATTGTATGAAGTGATGGAGCATCGAATCCAGTCAAGAACATATCTCTAACTATAATCATCTTCAGCTCATGTTTATCGTCTTTGAGATTATCCCCTATTTGTTTTCTTCTCTTCTTGTTTCTTATATGGTTCTGCCAGTCTCTTGGATCAGATGCAGAGCCAGTCATTACTACTTTGATGAATCCTTTATCATCATCTTCATTATGCCATTCTGGTTTTAGTCTTATGATTTCATTGTAAAGATCAACACAGATTCTTCTGCTCATGGCAACAATGATGCCTTTGCCTTCAAGTACAAAAAGCCTTTCTTCAAAATGATTAACTATGTCTTTTGCGATTCTGCTTACTCTTCTTGGCGAACCTGCAACTCTTTCTAATCTTGCCCATTTGCTTTTGAGTTTCTCTTTTCCTTCGACTTCTTCACCTTCTGTAACATCTTCAAATTCATCATCAATCTTCGGGCGTTCTTCTGGTTTTAATTCGAGCTTTGCCAACCTGCTTTCGTAGAATATTCTTACTGTTGCTCCATCTTCAACTGCCTGCTCTATGTCATAGACATCAACGTATCTTCCAAAGACTGCAGGTGTTGACCTATCTGATTTTTCTATTGGCGTTCCAGTGAATCCGATAAATGAAGCATTAGGCAGTGCGTCTCTTAGGTATTTTGCATAGCCATAGGTGATTAATGCTTTATCTTTCTTGTCGAGTACTTTAGCCGAGAATCCATATTGGCTTCTGTGTGCTTCGTCAGCTATGACAATGATATTATCCCTTTCTGAGAGAATAGGATATGTTTCCCTTTCTTGTTCTGGGAAGAATTTTTGTATTGTTGTAAAGACTATGCCTCCTGAAGATACTTTAAGGAGTGTTTGTAGTTCTTTTCTATCATTTGCTTGTGTTGGCTTTTGCCTGAGGATATCTTGGCACTTTCCAAAAGTTCCAAATAATTGGTCATCTAAGTCATTTCTATCTGTTAAGACTATAATTGTCGGGTTATTGAATTCTCTTATAAGTTTCCCCGAATAGAAAACCATTGTTAAAGACTTTCCTGAACCTTGAGTGTGCCATACAACGCCTGCTTTTTTATCTCCTTTTGGCTGCTTTTTTACAGATGCAAGGCCATAACTTTCAGGAGCTTCTCTTACTTTCAATTCTGATTTTGCAGAGGCTCTCTTAGTTGATTCTATGGCTTTGACTACAGCCCAATATTGATGGTAGGCTGCAACTTTCTTCTTTGTTGTCTTATCCTTTTCAAAGACGATAAAGTTTCTGATTAGGTCCAGAATTCTTTTCTTATCGCACATTCCTCTGAGAAGAACTTCAATTTCTGTAAGCCCTTTCTTTGGCTTCTCACCATTAATAGTTTTCCATTGCATAAACCTTTCTTTCTCAGAGGTTATTGTCCCAAATCTCGCCTGAATGCCATCGCTGATTATGAGAATCTCATTAAACCTAAAGACGGAGGGCAATTGCTGCATATATGTCTGGAATTGGTCATACGCCATCCAGATATCTGCTTTCTCATCTGCTAAATTCTTGAGTTCAAGAATAACCAATGGAAGTCCATTGATAAATAGAATAACATCTGGCCTTCTTTCAACATTATTTTCAATAATTGTAAATTGATTGACTGCTGAAAACTCATTATTTTCTAAGTTCTCGAAGTCAAAGAGGTTTACTATGATGTGCCTTTCCTCTCCGCCCTTCTTTATTGGAATACTAACACCGTCTGTCAATAACTTATGGAAGCTTTCATTATCAGCGATTAACTTTTGACTTTCAACTCTAAGAATCTGTTTAATCGCAAGCTCTCGTGCTTCCTCTGAAACAGAAGGATTAATCTTCTTAAGAGCATATCTCAACTTGTCAACGATTACAACATCCTTGTAATCAGATCGTAAAGCAGAGCTTCCACCAGGAAGATGTTCTTCGTTACTTCCTCGGATAATATCATAATCCAATGATTTGAGAATGTCCAAAACATTCTCTTCAACATGTTCTTCAGTTATAAGCTTTTTCATTGCGGGACCTTCCCAAGTTTAATATCCTCAATTGATGTAATAAATTCTTCGAAATTGCCATTAAAGTCTTTAGCCTTTTTAATAAGTTCAATTAGGACTGCCCTCGCATAGCCTCCTGCTAAGGATGCAAGATCTTTATTGTCTATTAAGACTCCCGTATGAACAACCTTGCTTCGAATGTCATATATTTCTTTGAGTTGCTTTAGAGCTTCTTTTCGTTGTTCGAACTTTTCATAAAGCAATATAGCCCCTCTTTCTGAAACTGTTTTTCTAAGCTCTGTGGTTTCTTCTTTTCTTTTCAAAGTCGATTCTAATACCGTAACAAAATTAATCAATCTTGCTGCAGGATATTTTTCATCTAATCCAAGACCAAACCAATACAGACATTCCTTCACAACTGACGAGATTTGCGTTTGTTTCGTCAATTCTTCTATTCCTGCATTTTTGAGCTGAGCATATAATTTCTGATCCAAATAAGCATGATTCAAGAGAAGTTCTCCTACTTTTGCCATATTGCAAGAAAGGTCTTTAGTGTTCTCATTATATGATATTAATGATTGATTTCCTGATAATAAGCGACCTTTTAAGACTGGCTTAAAATTCGTTGCATAGAGCTTCAATAAATTAAAAGACACCAAGAAATTATGAAGCGCAATTTCTTCCGCTTTTTCTGTATCTCCTGCTTTAACCTTTGTAAAAATAACTTGCTTGTTTCTTAAGTCATGGTCTCCAGTCAATAAAGCTGAATCAAATTTGAAAGAAACATCTTCTTCTTTAAGTTTCTTTATAATACAGTCAATGATTTGATATTTACTGTCATCAAGGATTCTGATATTTTCAATTTCCGATACTAAAACATAATCGCATAAAGGTGCATCCAAAAAGAAAGACACTAATTTATTTACTTCATCATTTACTTTGGATTCATCCACTAATATGGCATGATACATTTGTACAGTTTTATTTTGGACCGTTATTTCAGAGAACTTATCAAACACTGTTTTAGTTGATAGCAGAAGTTTTGTTGGAGCATTAAACAATTCTTGCTCTGAGTAAGTCATCACTTTAACAATGGTTTTTTCACTTTGAGAACAAAAGAATGATTCTCTAGCATTATTTGGATTATTGTTAGACTTCAAAGTAGGCAGAAACTTTGTAACTTCTTGCTCAATTTTCTGAATTAATTCTGACTTATTCATGCATTAACCTCAACAGGAACTCTGATCTTGCCAGACATTAATCTTGGAAGCAAAGAATCTCGAATTTCAGCCAATCTCCTTGATTCAATTCTGAGTAAAATTATCTTCTCAATTAAGGGAGACATCATCTTATCCATTTCCTCTAAGGATTTCTTGTCAGGCACAATAGTATTTGACTCCGATAAATTATGTCTTTGAATATGACCCATCGTCGTAGCTTTCCCTTTAGCGATATGCCTAAATCTTTTTAGATGATACTTTGTCCAAAAGTAGTAAAACCATTTAGGATATTCGCTTGATGTGACTTTGAACAAATGTTGATTTAATGCACCTTGTCCATTAGTCCAAATCTCGACTTCAAGAGTTCCAGACCATGAAAATAGTACATCGCCATCCTCGATAAGATAATCTTCAGGAATGTCGAGACATGCTTTATCGGTTTGGTCACTGATACCATTTCTTAATTCACGAATCTTAATGACAGGAAGATACTCTTCTCCATCAACTGCAGGATATTTTTGCAAAGGCAAACCATTGAGAAACTCGGCTATCTTGTCCAATGGCTTGGTCTCCCAATTATCAGGAATATCTTCTGAATTAAACCAATGATCAAAGATAGCTTTACCAATTGATTCGAGATTCTTATCCATCTGTTGATTAAGCTCAATTTTAGAATCAAGATCAGAAAGTATCTTTGCGATAGCTGATTGTTCAGATTGAGAAGGTATTAATCTAATAATCTGGTAAACTTGATCTCTATTTAGCCCAGGAACAGCACTATGAGAGTTGAGTTTATTTAATTTTGAATTTAACAAAAAATAATACCAGAAAGTAATGTTTCCTTCGGATTTTAACTTAACATAATAGGTAGTATCAATCGGCCAAAAGTCTTCTTTTGAGTATTTGATTTCTCCAACACTCCCTTTTCTTCCAACAATAACACCAGGTCCTTTTACTAAAGGTTCATTATGAAATCCAACAACACCATTAGAACCAAATACAGCAATCGTTCCTTCTTTACGATTTTCTTCAGTTAGTCCTTTTCCATAAGCTAATTCAATCTCTTCGCCTAACTTCTTCTTTTTCCATTCATCAGCTCGACTTTGTTTTTCTTTCATTGCTTGAAATCCTCTGGTTTTAGTTTTCTTTTTTTCATCCAGTCTTGGACTCCTTCATTGACGTAATCCAATGCCTTATTCTTATTGTAAAGAAGGTTTATTATTTGAGTCATTATTGCATAGACTTTATAGGCAATTATTGGGATCACCATTTCGTCAGTTATTGGAGCGTCTTTCTCAACTTCCAGAGTTGCTTTTTTATTTACTTTCTTTGCTCTTTCTGGACTGAAATGGTATATTGATATTCTAACATCATTCAGATATTGTATTTTTTTAGAGAATGAGTTTAATTTAATCTGTTTTAGGTAATCATTTCCGTTCTGGGTGAATGTGCCTAGTGAGAAGTATCGATCTTTACTGAGGTCCTCTGCTTTCTTTCTGTCTGTTTGATTTATTTTTCTTAGATATTCGTATTTTAGCAGATATTCACAGCAGTTGATTGCTGAAGCAATAGAGGAATACCAAAGCCCATTTTCATACGACAGGTAACATTCTTCTGCAAATCCTTTTATCAGAGAGGGCATCCTGTACCAGTCTGGATTGTCATCATACCAATCAGTGATGATAACATGAGGCTCTGCATATTGAATGTACCTTATATCTGGAGCATCTACTTCTTTTGGATATACTTCTCCATTCTCGTATTCAAACGGCCAAGTTCTATGATTGATTCTTGATTGCATTAAAAATTTATATGTTTCTTTTTTATCTTTGGCAGTTTGATTTTTATTTTTCTTGATTTCTTTTTGGAGTTCTTTTATTTGAGGGATAATACCTTTCAAGTATTTATGTTTTTCAAATTGCAGCTGGGTATCTGAACTTAGTGGACCAAATGTTCCTTTTCCCTGATAAACAAAATCTGCCTTTCCCATCTTATCATACCTTAAACCCAATGCTCTTCAAGTTCTTCTTAATCTCTTCGTCGAGCTTCTTGCATTCTTCCATTTGCTTTGTTAGCTCTGAAGTGAGTCTTTTCATTTTATCTTCAAATTCTTCGTCGTCTTCCTCTTCTTCGACTACTCCGACATAACGGCCTGGCGTTAGTATGTAGTTGTGCTTTTCAACTTCAGATAAGGGTGCGCTCTTGCAGAATCCTTCTTCATCTGCATATTTTAGCTTGCTTTCTCCTCTCCAAGCGTGATACGTTGAAGAAATCTTTTTAATATCTTCTTCTGTTAGTTCACGATGTCTTCTGTCAATCATGACACCCATATTTCGAGCATCGATGAATAAGATATGTCCTCTTCTGTCTCTAAATGAATGGTCTTTTTTGTCACGAGTAACAAACCATAAGCAGGCTGGAATTCCCGTATTATAGAATAATTGAGCAGGCAGCGCTACCATGCAATCTACCATGTCTGCTGTTATGATGTTCTTTCTTATCTCTCCTTCATTTGCAGTATTTGATGACATTGATCCATTGGCTAAGACAAATCCTGCGACTCCTGTCGGGTTTAGGTGGTGTATGAAGTGTTGCACCCATGCAAAGTTAGCGTTATTTTTTGGAGGAACTCCAAATTTCCATCGTATATCTTCCTGTAATAATTCACCATTCCAGTCCGAGTCATTGAATGGTGGATTGGCAATGACAAAGTCTGCTTTCAAGTCTTTGTGCTGGTCATCGTGGAAAGCATCTCCCCATTTGATATTGGAATCAATTGCTCTAATAGCCATATTCATTTTACATAGTCGCCAAGTAGTTTGATTGCTTTCTTGTCCATAAACAGAAATGTCCCCTATTTTTCCGCCATGCGCTTCGATGAATTTTTCAGACTGCACAAACATTCCGCCAGAACCACAGCAAGGGTCAAAGATTCTTCCTTTGTATGGCTCAAGCATTCCAACAAGTAATTTGACAATAGAACGTGGAGTGTAGAATTGTCCACCTTTCTTTCCTTCTGCAGAAGCAAATTCTCCTAAGAAGTATTCGTAAACTCTTCCAAGAATATCTTTACTGCGGTTCTCTTTATCTCCAAGTCCGATAGTGCCGATAAGATCAATTAACTCTCCAAGCCTTTGCTTGTTCAATCCAGGACGCGCATAATTCTTTGGAAGAACTCCTTTAAGTGTGGGATTGTCTCTTTCGAGAATGTCCATTGCTTCATCAAGAAGTTTTCCTATTTCTGGCTTTTTA
>CAZLSE010000058.1:9021-9673 GCA_964562055.1 uncultured Gammaproteobacteria bacterium | reverse complement strand
TCTGTAATAGTTCACATTGAATCTGTAATAGTTCACATTGAATCTGTAATAGTTCACATTGAATCTGTAATAGTTCGATATAAAAAATGCAGGAAAACTAAGGGTTTACAGATGCCGAAAACAATATAAAACAATATAAAACAATATAAAACAATTACAACAACAGCAGCAGCACAATACTAAGTCATTGTTTACTGGTTTGTTGTTGTTGAGATGGGTGGCTTTATAATGAGATGTGAAAATTGTGGTGGTACCAACACAACAGAAAGGACAATCAAATTAGATTACTTAGGCAGCATAGTACAAAAGGTGCCGGCCATCATTTGCCAGGAATGCGGAGAGCAAATGATCTTATCTGATGTACTAGAAGAAGTTAGTAAGCTGATCAAAGAAGGTAAAACAGCATATCAATAATGACATATTAATAATGACATATTATTGTAGTTAAATTATATATGGACTTTTTTTAAAATGTCATTATTTTGAACTCCACCCACCCCCACCCCCTTTATGCTCATCCGTTGATTTTCCTGGGGTCACGCTCCACCACCAGACCGGAAGGGGTGGCTCGGGCTGAAAAACACACCCCGAGCCACCCCTTCCTCGACTTCTCTTTAGACTAACGTCTAAGAAGTCGTCTGGTGGTTACGCT
>CAZLSE010000058.1:0-8984 GCA_964562055.1 uncultured Gammaproteobacteria bacterium | reverse complement strand
GGGGGTGGGGGTGGGTGGAGTGGTGTATGTGTAGTGTAGTGTGGTGTAGTGGTAGTGGGGTTGGGGGAAGCGAGGGAAAAAAACCCCCCCGGTGGTTGGCACCCCCCAAATTTAATCGTGCCAAAATGAAAACCGCATTTCGTCCCGTTTAAATTTGTCCGCCCCGGTTTTTTTCCCTCTGCACACCCTTTTTTCCCCCCTAAGCAAAGAGAAAGAAAACCCCCCGGCACCCCAAAATAACTAATAGCCAAAATGAAGTTCGCATTTCGTCTATTAGTTATTTTTCGCCCGGTTTTCTTTCTCTCTGCACTCTCTGTCTTTCCCCTTATAAGCTTTCTTTTGGGCCTAGAAGCCTGTCAAAATAAAAATTAATACAAATCCTTGTCCGGTGTTTTTAAAAGGGCTAATAGAGGTATTTATGGCGTTCTGGAGCTATTTTATATTAAACCTTTCCCCAAACTTATTACTTCATATAAAACAAATCATATTATGTAATAAATAATACAAAAAATGTTATTTTTAATACAAAATATGTTAATATTTACATGAGGTGAGTAGTATGCTTGATAACTATAGAGATAGATTGCGTAATGCTATTGATGAAGCTAATTGGTCATTAATTGAGTCTCTTTGTTTTGAGAACCCAGGGGGGTTTTTTTCAAGTTTAGATACACGAAAAATGGGAAAGAAAAGAATTTCTACATTAAACTCAATGGCTCATGTGAGTCTCAGTAAAAGAAAAAATATTCAATATGTATCACTTGAGAGATTGATTATGGAGCAAATAAAGCTAGGTACTAATAAAGCTAAAGCAACAAAAAAAGAAGAAACAACGGTAAAATCAAACTTATTAGAAGCGTATAAAGCAAGTCTTAGAGAATAAGTTTTAAAACGTTCTTAAACGAGAGAGTACAAGAAACGGAACGCTCGCCGCTTGGCAGGGGTTCAGGTTTTTATTTTTAGTATTTCTTTGGGGTTAAAACCTGACCCCTGGATTCAATTGTAGCTTTGATGTCGGGTACAAGGGACTCCAAAAATTTTTTAAGAAAACCGCTTCAAAAATTTTTTGGAGCCTCCCCTTGACCCTATGCAAAAACTATACAAAAAAGTTACATTTTTTATTTGTTATGTAACATTATTAATTGATTTTGTTACATTTGTGTATTATAATGTTACTATAAAGACAAAGGAGGTTGCATTAATGAAAGTAACAATTAAACGTAACAGATTTAAGCACTTTGAAGATATGACTATTACATCAATTAATGTTAAGGACTGGACATTACTTAACTTGGGTATTATTGCACTTGCGGAAAATTACATTAAATGCGGTATGGATGAAGAAGATCTATTGCCGGTGCTCAAGATGGTTCTTGATCTTAATGCTGATTTACCAGCTCCTAGAAATCAAATAGCATCTAGAATCGTTCGTGATGCTATGATCGAAAGAGGGATGATTTAGCATGTCTAAACGTACCCATGTGGTAAGACTGACGGACGCTGAAAAATCACTTATCGAAATGCTTCGTAACGATATAAACCTTGATAACTATACCGACATTCGCCAGGCCTTGGAGATGGAAGCCAGGGAGATCGACAAGCTAAACGGATTAGATCATAGGTCAGCTATGCTTAGAGACTTCGCCAGGCTGATCGGTGTTGTGTGGCAAGAGAAATAATTGCTTCGTGAGATAAATCTTTATGTTATAATTTGTATATACGTATATACAGGTAGGTGTAAACATGGCTCAGAGTCAAGGTACTAAGAGATTAATAGTAGACCTTCCAGCAGCTGAAAAAGATAAGCTAGACAAAGAAAAAATCACTAGCGGTAAATCAATCAAAGATATTATTCTCGAAGCTTTGGAACTCTACTATAAGAAGAATCGTAGACAAAAATAATTTTTTACTACCTACTATACGTATATACGTATATATAAAACGGAGGTGATGAATAAAAGACACGCCGGCCCCGGGAAGAGCTTAAGGCGTGTCTCCTACCTAAGCAGGTCAAAAGACCTGACCTCATTTTAACACAATGGAGGGATTGAGAGTGAAATTTACACTGGTTGACATGGTGGAATATTTTAGTTTATTTAAACCAGGTAAAGGACTCCTGGAGTACCTAAGATGTATTTCAGAAATGACGGTTGAAGATAAAGAGAAAGAACTACAAAGGCTTCTTAAGGTTAACTGCGAACCTGGCTCATTAAAAAATGACGTTCAAGAAATTTTAAATTTTTTACACAAGGAAGATAATGCAAAAACTATTCTAATTGCATTGGAGGATTGCCAACTATGTTAAAACAACAATTAATTGATTATAAGCTAGAAGCTGCTCTTAATATCAATGCAAGTGCAGCACAACTCCGGAGCGTAGCTACAATGTTACTAAACGATAAAATTTATACTCGTGAGCAAGCTGCTCAGGCTATCTACAATATTATGATAGACTTACTCAATCAAAGTAACGCAATTGTTAATGATTTAAAGGAAGCTAGTTAAAAAAGTTTCTTTAAAATCTGACTAATTTCGACAATCTAAGTTATATCTAATAATGACATATTTATTATTGACATATGGTCAAAGTGTAGATTTGTAGTTGATAAACAATTGCTATAAATTAAACTTAATAATATTTTTGGAGGTGTTTTGCGTGAGAAAAATATTTGTAACATCAATAATGGCTGGTTGTTTAATGTTGGCTATAGCTACTAATGTTCAAGCAACGGAGCAAAATCCGGACGTGTATGTTAACAGTAAACAAGTTCATTTAACAGATCAGAAGGCTTTTATTCAAGGGGGGAGGACTTTCGTACCTCTGAGGTTTGTAAGTGAAGCCTTGGGTGGAGAAGTAGATTGGAACAATGAAAACCAAACTGCCATAGTTAAGAGAAACAGTAAAAATATCACTATGAAAATTGGCTCAGATCGTCCAATAGTAGACGGAGAAATTAAAACTATAGATTCACCATCTCAATTAGTTAATGGGCGTACAATGGTGCCTTTACGCTTTGTTAGTGAGGCACTGGGTGCCAGAGTATCCTGGGAACCTGGTAGAGTTGATATTTTAGATATTGAGCAAAAACAAGTAGTTGATATAACAGGGCAAGGCGAGCCGATTGCTGGGAAGCCTTGGGGTAAAAGATATTTTAGAGATCAGGGTACAATTGTTTATAAAAACTTTAGTGACCTTAATACTCACTCTTTTAAGATAAACGAGGAAACAATTATTGCTGTTAAAGTAACTAAAGAAAATATAACTGTCACTGAAGCCATTCCTTCAAACCAGCGTGGTGGTGTGAGGGTACTATTATATGAAAATGACAATGTTATAAGAGTCAGAGACATGATTAGACCAGAAGATAACCACGATGCAATATATGATTTTAGATATCCGGTAGTCTACGAAAGAAAAGACAGCACTGTTGGGTTATCACCTGCTGATATTACTAAAGTTAAGTATATATTTTTACAGACTGTAGACACAGTGCTTGCCCTTAATAACCCGATGTATAAGGGTTAAAGGAGGGTAGTTATGAAAAAGATATTAAGTTTTATAATTGCTTTGTTCTCTTTTTTAGTAGTGCTGCCTGGAATGGCTTTAGCTCAGGAAGAGCTTATTGGACGCAGCGTTATTTCGGGGTACTATGCAATATGGAATTACCCAGATCGGCCAGATCGGTACCAGGCCATGCCCACCGGTAGTATGCTGCTCGGAAATTTGAGTTTGGGCCAATCAGTACCATCATTCTATGCAGAATATGGCTGCCCTTTCAATGTAAATGAATATACGAATATTCATGTAAAAGTAAAAAACCCCGTAGGAATTAGTAGTGAAGAATATCAAAAAGCAGCTGTTTGGAATCAGTCAATTAACTATAGTGACTTCCAAAAATACTATTTAAATATAATACCTGATGGTTTTAATGTCGGATTAGTCAGCAGTGAGACCCAGTATCAGAAAGTACGTGTTAAATGGGATTTAAATTTAAATTACGTTGAAAGCGCAGCAGACCTAAAAAACGACTACTGGCGTAATTATTATATTCCCACCTGGGGCAGCAGCCCCCCGGCTGGATTCAATCAATCTACCCTAGCCTGGCTATGGAGTCTGCCAGTTACAATAGAGTGGTACGGTACCCCCAAGGGGAAGCACGACTTGCAATTTACTGACGCTATTCCTCAGCTCTTTGGTGATGTTGTTGCCGGCAAGACAATGACCGGCAATATCGGCATTAAAAACCTTACCAACTGGCCGACCATAGCTTCATATACAAAGTTCAGAGTTTACACATGGCAGGATGGGGATAGTAAGCCAGTATTAAATAACACTTATACTATTCCCTTAAACGGCCTTGCAACAAGCCGTTTTAATTTTTCATTCAAAGTACCGCCAAAGCCTTTCAAACTGCTGCTTACTGCAAACATCGATATGGCATCTGGCAGCCAGGTAAACGAATTTTTGCAAGTTTATACAAACACTGGGCCTTTAGCAAAGCCAGAAGAGGAATACATTAAAAACAAAGTTGAGGTACCTCTAGTGCCTGCCGCGCCTGATGGGGGTGGCAATACTCAACCTGCTAACCTAGCGGTTACTTCGATTAAATTATTTACTTCTTCGGGTTCGCCTGTTTACGGTACGTTGAAGGAAGGTCAAAGCTATAAAGTTAAAGTTGCTTATAGCTCATCTTTCACGATCCCAGGGTATGCCGAAGTGGGCCTTTACTATAAAGACAGTTCGGGGAATGTCAGGCGGATCGGGGACAACCCCTCACGACTATTTGCTCCAAAAGGAGCAGAGGAAAAAGAATGGAGCTTCAGTGCTGGGTCTGGTAAAGGGAAATTAATAGCTGTAATTAATCTAAAGTGGCAGAGTGGGGAGACCTTTTTAAACCAAAAGTTTGAGGGACAAACGGAAACTACTTATATTGACAACAAAATGGAACAGTCAACAACTGTTTCAGACGGGCCCATGGAGCCACCACCGCCGGGATATATTGAGCAACCGTTGTATTATCACCCTGTAGTTACTGAAATGATACCAATTTATAGAACTGAAATTGAACAAGTATGGATACCAGATGTAAAAAAGATAAGGTATATTAAAGACGATAAAAAGGCACGAGTGAGATCAAGATTAGTCCAATAAGGGGATTGATATGAAGAGATTGTTTGTAATATTGATTATACTGATACTAGGATTGGCGTTGAGGCTTCATGAAAAGTCCGAAAGTTATGTAGAAGTAGTCGGCAAAAGAGTAGTCTGCATCACAACTCACAAAACCCCGCCTGATGAGGGCGCTACGGAAATGCAAGAAAATACAGATGGGGTCTTTGAGTCAACTGTTACTTTTTACAAAAACAATAAGTTTGCTTCCACCGCCCATCCGGGGGACGGGCCATTTAAGGGATACGCTTATTTTAGTAAACCAGGAATAGTAAATGATTCCTTAACGCTTAGTGTTAGTAAAGCCGATTTAGAGATTAAAGACAATAATCAAAATGGCGTATTTGGGATTATAAAGCCAGGTAAAAAATTAGATGGTATTAAAGCAAAAGTGGGCAATCCATCTCCAGGCCTGGCTACTGTACTACTCTCAAATGAAGTGGGACAACCACCTGTCTCTGTTGAGGTGAAAATTTTACCAGGTGTTGGGCAGGGTAATTTTATGATCGAGTTATTAGATGGTAAAATTATCCCAGGTAATAGTGGTAGTCCAATCTTGCAGTCAAAGGACGGAGAACTTGAATTGGTCGGTGCAGTATTTGCCATTTTGCGAGCGGATGGTAAACTTGCTGCAGCAATACCGGCTGAAAAGCTATTAGCAGAGATTAGCAAAATAGAGTAAATTAAAGATCGCCCAACTGGAAAATTTCCAGTTCCGGATCTCCCCCATGGCCAGCGCTGCAGCTGCGCTGTTACAATCCCTAAACCCTTGAGTTTATTGGTTTTGTAGCACTAAGAGCAAGGAGTAAAATTACACCAAAATTGGAAATAAAGAAAAATACAAAATCGCCCTATATGGGCGATTTTGGCGTTATACGGGAAGGTGACATAAATATTTTTTATCGGAACCAAGGTACAGGTTTAAATGATAACAAAAGTTAACATGATAACCCAGTGTTAACACAGTATTTATAAGGGATTAATGTTAACATAGTCAAACAATGTACTAGAAGTATGTAAAAGTTGCTAATTAATTAATTTGTTGTAAAATAAGGAACATAGCCTGGGTTCCATCACTTCGCATCGAAAGGAGGTGGTGGACTGTGCTTAGACGCCTCTTAGCTACAATAACCACCACGCTCCCCTTTTTAATAGTTGCGTATTGGTGCTTTAAAGCACTGTACTGGCTATTAAAAGTGGTTGAGCAGTTCCAGAATCTAATAGCCTAAAAAGTTTCTGTAACTTTACCTTTTATCTGAGATAAACAAACCGCTAGCTTGGCAGAGCGAAAAAAGTAACCCATGGCGCGGAAATTTTCAATGATTAGGTAAATCATAACGGAGACCGAGTTGTTTGGTGATGATACCGGAGGGGATACACCTGTTCCCATCCCGAACAAAGAAGTTAAGTCCTCCAGGGCCGATGGTACTAAGGGCTCTCACCCCTGGGAGAGTAGGTCATCGCCAACTACCGTAAATAATAGGTTTAAAAACCTTATACTTATAAAAACATGAGACCAGGGTGGCAGCCCTGGTCTCATTGTGCTTATACGCCTCTTATTGGATCGCAAATTTATCAAGGTAAGATTAACATTGCATCTTGATGTAAGTCAAACCTTGATAAAACCACCTAGCAGTAGTTTTGCCGTGGAAATCCAGGATTAAACGTCTATAACGTTAAATTAAGTAATTTTAAGCATTTTTAAGTATTTTGTAGTGATTTATAGTGATTTTATGCATTTTTAAAATAATTTGAAGGGCGTAGGCCAGATTAACCCTTTCCCGGCCTAACTGCCAACCACCACCCGGAGCCAGGTGGTCAAGGGCGGGCGGCTGCCCGTTCATCGGAGCGAAGCGCAGACCCTTGAGGGCCTGGTGCAGGGTGGTACCCTCCCCTGGGCCGGGAAAGGGTAAACACAACGCTTAAGATTAATAAAATCAAGGTATTGTGTTAACACAACAATAACACCACAATGCTTGTTTTTTTACTAAAGGAGATGTCTTATGACTTATAGAATATATAATCCAGGGGGTGTTTTTGGGTGTCTTTTATGACTCTAAAAGAGGCTGCTTACCAAGCTGGGATCCATGAAAACACAGCTAGGTTTTATAGAGATAAATACGAGGAATTTTTTCCTTCCGTTGGTGAGGGTCGCAACCGTAAATATGCCCTGGCGACTGTAGATTTATTAAAATTTATAAAGTCATGCTACGATGCAAAATTAGATGCAGACCAGGTGAGGGACCGACTAGGTCAAGAATTTGGCATTCCCGTTGTAGTGAACACAATGACGCTAAAGACACCACAACAAGAGATTGCAGCAATTGTGGTGGAGCAGTTGCAGAATATAATAGCTCAAGCCTTAGCTCAACAGGCAGCTGCTTATCAAGATGAAATTAAAAGTCTCCGTAATGAAATTGTGCAGCTACAACAACAACTGAACACAATAGATCGCAGCCGTGAGAATCGGGATAAAGAGATTATGGAAAATATCCGACAGTTGCAAGCAGCTGCCCAATCGCAGTCCCGGCCTTGGTGGAAATTTTGGGGAAAATAAAAAGCCCTAGAGGGCTTAAGCATACATTGATTGCAGTAATTTTTTTTTCTTTTCATCGGCTTTAAATTTGACTTCAGCATCTATTATCTTTCCTGGTTCTTGTCCAGGCTTTATATTTTCTTTTATTGCCCAGGTTAGAGTAGCTTCTACAGTCTTTTTAATTTCTTTTTGCTGTTCAAGAACCTTAACCTTTTCCATAAAATAATTGGTTGGTTGCGTTTCTTTTCGAACTTCCGTAATGTATTTTATTTGCTCCATAATAAAATCTTTAGATATTTCCACGCCTTTAGCCCTAACAATTGCTTGCCATATCATTTCTATGTCTATTAATTGATTAAGAGTACATTGATTTTCCATATCGTTATCAATTGTTGCAGCCTCTTCTTTAGATTCAATATTTATCTCTAATGGAGCCAGGACTTTATCCCTGTCTTTAGAGTTAATAATAAATCTTATTTTACCTACTCCACGTCCAACTTTTATTTCCTCAAATTCAAAAGAAATATCTGTTTTATCATTAAGTTCCTTTTGTGCTGGTATTATTACTCTGTTTTTAAAATTTGCATATAATTTGTATTGCTCTGGTTCTATTCCTAAAATTCCTTTGAGTTCATCCACTTTGAATACTCTTTCCTTGATTCTTTGATACTGCTTTAATAGTTCATAAATTCTATATGCATAAAAACTACTTAATTTAACAACGTTTTCTAGTTTGTAACTAGTAAATCCCCCGTTTTTAATTATTAACAAAAATGGCTTAAGATCTGGAGAAAACTTGAGCAAGAACCGCCCTTGTTTTTCTATATAACGTGAGGAAGACAACCAGCTTATGATTAATGTTTCTCCGTTAATTTTTATGCTAAATACCTTTTGCATTAAAGTTTTAAAAATATTAATTAGTTCAGTATAAGTAGATGTACCCTCTATTTCGAATATTTTACATACTTCCGATACAGTAAATACGTACTCTTTAAAATCTTCATCTTCTTTATTTATTTTTGAAGCAAGAATAGATATTAATTTAGCTTCTCTAGAGGTCAGCTTATAGGCAGCATTTATAAATTCATTTGTTTTTACAATCAATGACTCAGTATCTATAGGCGTTAAATTTCTGCTATTATTTACCAAATTATTACACCTCCAAGATTAGTAATAATTATACCATTATAGTAAATTATTACAATAGTTGCGATTGTAATAATTGTAATAGTTCACATTGAATCTGTAATAGTTCACATTGAATCTGTAATAGTTCAC
>CAZLSE010000057.1:0-9918 GCA_964562055.1 uncultured Gammaproteobacteria bacterium | reverse complement strand
TTACTTGAACAAAAATGAGGTATATTTTAGTTTAATATAGTATTTATTTTTTTCTTGCATGAAATAAATGCGAGACAAACTTGTATTATTAATATATAAACATTTCATTTTTACTATGTTTAAAACAAACGAAGGATTTCTCGATCGTTCTTTACGGGTAACTGTTGGCGCTGTATTCATTTCTTCGGCGCATTTAATTATGTCTCCGTCGTTTCAAACAGCAGTGTATGTTATCGGATGTGCCATGACCGTTACGGGTCTTATAGGTTTTTGTGGATTGTATACACTTTTGAAAATAAATACGTGTCCTGTAGGTTCACAGACAAAATTAAGTGATACGATAAAACTTCTTATGATTTTTGGTTTCACATTACTGCTTTCCGGCGTGATAATTTCACAGTTTACTCAAAAAACAGAGCAACCTACATCCACCCCACGAGCCGAATCACAAAATCTCACCACCCCTGATCGTCAAGCAGAGTTAAACGGTTACGTTTTATCAATCGAGGGAAACGAGATAATGATTGCAAATGAAATAGGAGTCAAAGAAATCACCGATGAAGAACGCGCGAGAAGACAAAAAATGACACCAGAAGAACGACAAGTACTTCGTGCTCGAGAATCTGCTAATGTCACCAAAGAAAATGTAACCATAACAATTCCCGTTGGCACCCCCATTGTGAAGGGAGCCGGTAATGCGTCGGGTCAAACTGTTTCTGCCGAAATGTCAGAAATGGTAAAAGGAGTGTATGTGTCAATTTGGAAAACAAGTAATACCGTTGAAATGGTAAAACTAAAAGGTGTGAGTCGATAACGTATGCTATGAAAAAAATATTAATCATTCTTGGAGGTTTTTTGATTCTTGGTAGTGCTGGCTGGTATGGGTATCATCGCTTAACTCAAGCAGAAGAAAAACCCTTGCAAACGGCACCTGTTGAGTTCGGAAATCTGAAAATAGCATTTTCCATTGATGGAAAAACCGCAATTGAACGACGCGATCTTAAATACACCGTTAGTGGGAAAGTGGCTCATATTGCAGTAAAGGAAGGTCAGGAAGTGCAAAAAGGACAGTACTTAATGGCTCTCGATACTCAAGAAGTGCAAAAAAATTTGGAACGTGATCTAAAAGATTATCTAATCTCACGTAATACTTTCGATCAGACGGCTCAAGTTACTTACCCTAATGGAGCACTTACCGATACTATTAAACGAACACTTGAAAACTCACAATATAGCCTTGATAAATCGGTACTTGATGTAGAGATAAAAAATATAGCGTTACGTGAATCATATTTGTATGCACCCATTGAAGGTATGGTATCTGCAATCGCATTAAAAGAAGGAGAAACCACCAATACACAAAATGGGGGCGTAGTGCTTACCATTACCAAGCCTGGATCATTGTCATTTGAAGCATATGCCGAAGACACCGAGGCACTAAAAATAAAAAAGGAACAAACATCTGTAGTTTCACTTGATGCAATACCCGGAATTCTATTCCCATCTGAAATCAATTTCATTTCCAACCTAGCAACCATAGATCAAAATGGAATCTCAAGTTATAAAATTCGGCTTACGATTACTGATGCAAAAGGGTACGAATTACTCGATGGAATGTCGGGAAGTGTGCAGTTTATCACCAAACAGAAAACAGGAGTTTTGTCTATTCCCAATAGCGCAGTCTATAGAAATAATTCACAAAGTTTTGCAAGAGTGCTGAATGGTTCTAATACGGAAGAACGCAAAATTATTACAGGATTTACCGACGGTAAACGCGTTGAAATTGTATCTGGACTCAAAAAAGGTGATATTGTAATACTTCCATGAAAACGTTACTTTCGCTTGTTAACATCCATAAGTCCTATACGATTCGTAATGATACGTATTCTATTCTCAAAAATATAACATCAAATGTGTATGAGGGAGAATTTGTAGCTATTATGGGTCCATCCGGCTCGGGTAAATCAACACTCCTCAATATTATTGGCTGTTTAGACAAACCTACGTCCGGTTCATATTTACTACGTGAGACCGATGTAGCCAAATTAACAGAGCGCCAACTTGCCACTATTCGAAATACCTATATAGGATTTATATTTCAAAACTTTAATTTGATACCTTCACTCTCTGTACTTGAAAATGTCCTCCTTCCTTCGTTTTATAGAGGTCACGAAAACACCAATCGTGCGCTTGAATTACTCAAAACTGTCGGACTTTCGGAACGAGTATCATTTATACCCAACGAACTTTCAGGTGGTCAAAAACAACGTGTTGCAATTGCACGCGCACTCATGAATGATCCAGCATTTATTCTCGCAGATGAGCCAACAGGTGCCCTCGATAGTAAAACAGGTATAGAAATTATGGACCTCATTGACTCTCTTAATAAAAAGCAAAGCAAAACGATACTCATGGTGACACACGATGACCACATAGCAAAATATGCACACCGTATTATCCGTTTACAGGATGGACATATCACATGAACACACTATCTATGCTTCCTAAACTTTTTTCGCTTTCTTGGCGGGCACTTATGTCGAATGTCCTTCGCTCATTTCTTACTACTCTAGGAATTATTATCGGATCGCTCACTATTATTGTGGTAATTGCCTTAGGAGAAGGGGCAAAAAAAAATATTGAACAACAGTATTCAAGTATGAGCGTAACAACAATTTTAATAAACGCACCCTCTACAGTTGAAGGATCTACCTCAAAACTTTCGATTAAAGATGTCGAAGTTATTCGAAATCTTCCTTCTGTTTCTACCGCAGTGCCACAGTTATCAGGGCGTGTGCAAATGCAATACGAAGGTACTACAAGTAATCTTTCAGTACTTGGTACAACACCTGATATTCAAACACTTGCGAGTCTTGTTTTACTAAAAGGTAGATTTTTTACTCAAGAAGAGGAAGAGACACATGAAAAAGTTGCTGTAATCGGAGCAACTGTAGCTGAAGAATTGTTTGGCAGTCGCACAGCAGATGTAGTAGGGAAAACAATTACTGTTGGTAAAAAACAGTTTGAAGTTATTGGACTACTTGCATATAAGGGTGGTTCTGTTGGCCCCACAACAATTGATGATAGTATATTTACACCGTACTCATCTGCATATCGGTACATACTAGGAGTAAACGGAAGGTTTAATATGAATACACAGGCAAAAAGTGTTGATCTTATTTCTCAAGCAGTTGAAGAAATTACCTCAGCTCTTCGAGAAAATCACAACCTCAAACCTGGTATGAACGATGATTTTAGGGTGCGCGATATGGGTACAACAGTGTCTGCTGCAGTAAACACTTCGCGGACCATGTCAATTTTATTGGGAAGCGTAGGTATTGCGGTACTTTTAGTTGGAGGTATAGGTATCTTGAATATTATGTATGTCACAGTTACTGAACGTACTAAAGAAATTGGCATCCGGAAAGCAATAGGCGCTCAACCGGAATATATTTTATTTCAATTCCTCTGTGAAGCGTTTATATTGAGTGGAGTTGGATATGTGCTCGGATCACTCTTAACCGTAATTATTTATGTACTGTTGTCTCAGTTTGAAATTCCGTATGTTATCGTATGGTGGAGCTATCTACTTTCTTTTTTCACAACGCTAGGAATTGGTCTTTTCTTTGGTTGGTACCCCGCTCAAAGGGCCTCCGCTCTCAACCCTATTGAATCACTTCGTTATGAATAAAAAAGTTACCGAATTTTAATAGAAAACTCTAAACGTATGGATGACCATTTTGTTCTTCATTTGCATTGCCTACTGCCACATCTTACCTGCCTAGCGCTCCTATCATATACTTCATGGTAAACTAGCCAAACCCCGTATTGCCACCATCTCCCGGTTTTCCCGGTTGAAATAATGTATCGGTGTTAGGATAGATTTTTGCAACGTTTCGTATCTCCCAAGTGTCGTTTATGTGATCAAGTGTTATAAATGAAAGCGTTTGTTTACCTGCGTTCTTTAAAAGATTATAGAGTATTATTGCCTCGATACCATTAACAGATTCTGGTAGTTCTTTTGAATGCACGAATGTATATTTTTCTTCATCCAAAATAAGATAAATCAAATCGGAAGTGGCAATCTGTTCAACTCTGTAGCTTTTTGATACTTCGCGTAGCCTGACGTTCGTTGTTTGCTGTAATTCCAATTAGAAATTGTGCTAAGTGATGCAACATTCCCCATGACCGAACCAACGCATGGGCTTTTTGCGCGAATATGACTGGTATACCGGTTGATGGTAGAATATATTCCATTAGACGCTTTGCCGACTCAACCCACATATCGCATAGCTGTATTATTTCGCGTGCAGATTTATTTGACCGAACGGATGCATCATACCCCTTACTTTCAAATTCGTTATAGTTTTTAATCTCCTGCCAAACTACAGGATTACTTGTACGTGGTTCAGGGGATAAATCACACATATCGTCAACTGCCATCCTAAAAAAAAGCGAATGATCCAATAGCAGTTCTCACGTCGTGTATGAGAAAATCGTTCATGAACTGCTTTTTGCCTTCATTCGGATTTGGATATTTTTCTTGGAGATTTTTATATAATGCCGATATGACCTGTCGAAACAGGGAATATCCGGGATTAATCTGCAGTTGTTCTCGAGTTGTCATACGGGTGTGTCAATGTGATAGGTAATTTGCATATATTTTCGGACTTCTTGTGGGGCGGTGGGAAATCGCGCAATTGACTGGGTAACTGCGGCACTTACATTACCCACAAAGTTTTGCATACTATACACATTTGGGTCAAATGAAATCGTAGCCCATACCCCTGCACGCTTCCCATTAGGAAACGGGATTTCATCGAATAACACGCGAAATGAAGGTGTGAGATTATTTACTTTTTTTCCTTTTTCGATAATGTGGGCAAATGAAACTATGGGGCCATCATGAAGTTTTTTTACGTTATACAGTGCAACATCGTTGTTCCCGATAATAAGTGAGTAGTTTTGTGCTGCATGCAACACGTAATGAACGGTAGACTTGAGGTATTGTGGCATATTTAATGTGGGGTTTATAGACCACTCTCCGCCAAGTTGATACGCAATTACTTCCTCTTTCAATCCGTTGGTCCTTTTATGTACTGTGTCTGAGACAAAAGTATCTGGGAGCGTAACGGGGGGCCTGCCATACAAATCTGGGCCCAATAGAAGAGGTTTCACCCTATATACCCTAATTGCATTTGAACCCACTAGAGGATCGGTTCTTAGCCGTATAGGCGGCAAGACACGTGTCTCTAAGTGCGAGAAAGTCATCCTATAGTATATTATAGAAAGGTGTTTTTTTCAAGGTAAATCGAACCTTATACTTTGATTTATCTTCGTCAGCTTCGCGCTCTGTCCATTCGGCTTCAATTTGTGAACCGAGCAGTGGTGCATATAGTTTGGCTGCGGTAAACATACCATAACCGGTATGACCACTTTTTCCTTTACCCTTATATTGAAAAAGTACGTCTTCACCTGGATGAGGATCATCACTGTGGTTGGTAACCGTGATATCGGAATCGTTCACCAATACTGTTACATTTTTCATGTCTGGTTCATTACTCAATTGTCCATCTACCATTTCATTTTTGATCGGACTATGTGCTTCTGCATTTTTTAATAAATTAAAAAAAATTATGCCTTCAAAACCATTTAGTTGTTTCTGCGGTATTTGTGCCCTTTGTTCTTCTGTAAAGTTGAAAGCTGACATGATATCGTGCAATTCTACATGTACATCTCGTAGATTTTTATAGGTTTCACTATTCGGATGAAGTAAAAATTGGAGAGATGGATTGAAAATGGAAAACAATTTTTTTAAGATATTAATCTTTCTATTTACCTTGGTAATATATTCTGGTGGCCAATCTTTTGCTTCGGGAAGATCTAGTGAAACTAGTTTTTCTAATAACAGTACTTTTTTATCTAGATCAGTTTCATTATTAAAACGATGGAGTGCGTCAGCGATTGGATTGGGAACCTCTTTTGAACCCATGGTATATACGGAGTACTTTCCGAGTGGAGATAATACGTCATGAAATGTAAAGTTGTACCAATCAATATTTTTTGTTTGTGATTTAAATTGCTCTGCAAAATTATGATTTGTATGAAATGTATTAAATCCAGGATTTATACGTAGCTCATCTAGTGGCGGCTGTACTCGTTCTGTAGAATTGGCGTTATCTAGACTAAACGTATACGAGTAGGGCGGCTTTTTTACATGGTCAGCATTGTCAGAGTAATGAATATTTACCCCTGATAGCACACTATGAAACTTTTGTACGGTATATGTGCCGTCTCCCGGTAACCGTTTTACCATTTATAACTTCGGAAGGTTTAAAAAGTCGGTCTCTTTGCGGCACTTCGCCTGCTTTTACGTGGAGTGAAAATTGTGACCCGTTTTTTTCTATTTTACACGTTTGAAGCCGTGTTCGTCTGATCTCTTGGATAATGTTAAAGAGTGTCATACCTTGTAGTCCATCAACGTCTCCCTGCGGAAAAGAAATGGTTTCATTTCTAAGCATATCATTACCAAATGTGCGAGCCAATCGTTCAATTGGAATTC
The DNA here is from genome assembly GCA_964562055.1 of uncultured Gammaproteobacteria bacterium. GTDB lineage: Bacteria > Patescibacteriota > Microgenomatia > UBA1406 > GWC2-37-13 > JAKBEU01. The sequence continues at coordinate 3,356 of CAZLSE010000057.1, read as the reverse complement.
GCATCGTTGCCAAAGCTTTATACCACTTGTCAATTTGACCGAAATTTTGTTTATAAATTGCATCAACCATATTCCCCGATGCATGCAACATGGGCCATAAATGTGCCATATTAACTGCATTTGCTAAATAATCTTTTGCAGATTCAGATTGTCCATCCGGCAGTTTAATTTCTTTTGCATGTCTGCGAATATGACGGGCAAGTGCGTTATACCGTTCGAGTTTATCGTTAATTGAGTATTCGGGATGAGAAGAAAATGTGGTAATTTCTTTTTGTAATCTTTTGTATTCTGGATACCAGGAAGGTGTGGGTTTATTTTCAGCACCCTTAAACATCTCCAGTCCCGATAATAAGGATATATTTGTATTTACATCGTGTAATAGAAATGCCTCTTCAGTATTACGCAAATACGAATGCTCTTGCGCTTTAAAAAAGCTATCCTTTTCAAGTTCCATTTTGGCCATATGCTGCTTCTCAGCGTCTGCAATTGTACCGTCAAAATTGTGAGTAGCCATTATTTCGCCCCACTTTCGTCGTACATATGAATCCCATCGTTTTTCGATGGGTGCGTCTTTCTTTTTTACCTCATTATTGTGGGCAATTAACTTACGCAAGTCTTTTGCGTTATGCAAAAAAAGGGGAAACTGTGGAAGCTCCTTAACAGAAGGCACCTGAGCAACCTCTAAATGACGCAATACACGCTCCACAGGGAGAGACGGAATTTCGGACATACATTATTTTCTGAGCCGTTTGAGGTCTGCTTCTACCATCATTTTTACCAGATCTTCAAACGAAACTTTTGGTTTCCAACCAAGCTGCTTCGTTGTTTTGTCTACTCGCGCGCGAAGGTGAGGAACTTCGGCTGGACGTTTAAACCGTGCATCAATTACCACATACTTCTCCCAATCAGTAATGCCAACCTCTTTAAAGGCAAGTTGCACAAACTCTTTTACTGTGTGACACTCGCCGGTTCCTACCACATAGTCATCTGGTTTTTCTGCCTGCATCATAAGATACATTGCCTCAACATAGTCGCCTGCAAATCCCCAGTCACGCTCTGCATCAAGATTGCCTAGCGAAATAGAGTCTGCAAGGCCAAGTTTAATGCGTGCAACGCCGTCGGTAATTTTACGTGTTACAAATTGAATACCGCGAAGGGGCGACTCATGATTAAACAGTATGCCGTTAGTGGTAAAGAGTCCATATGATTCACGGAAATTAACGGTCATCCAGTAGGCATACACTTTGGATACGCCATAGGGGCTACGTGGATGAAAAATAGTTTTTTCATCCTGAAATCCACCATCGTTACTCAGACCAAACATTTCACTGGTTGACGCCTGGTAAAACTTGGTGGTAGGGGAGAGGAATTTAATACAGTTAAGAAGATAAAGTACTCCTAATGCATTTACCTCAGTTGTTAGTTTTGCCTGGTCCCATGAAGATCCTACAAACGACTGAGCGGCGAGATTATAAATTTCCGATGGGCGCACATTGCGTACTACATTAATTAGCGAGGATTCATCAGATAGATCACCTTCAACAAAATCCACTTCTTTTTCAATTCCTAACAATTTGAGGTTCTCCATGTGTGGCTGTGAGTAGCGGCGCATAAGCCCATATACTTTGTAGCCTTTTTCAAGTAACAGTTTTGCAAGATAGGGTCCGTCTTGTCCTAATATTCCCGTGATAAGAGCTGTTTGAGCCATACTGTATTCAAAAATTTACAATTGTCTATTATTATAGCAGTATTTATATGTCTTCGCTTCGGTATAATAGAGAATATGAGTAAAACACTTCAGATTCTCAATCCTAACAACGAAAAACTAGATGTTCTTATTTCGGGTAATGAGAATGCTATAACCACTGTGGTTTTTGCGCATGGACTGGGTGTTACCAAGCATGAAACAACGGGTATGTTTGATGCGGTAGTGGAGGGTATAGGTGATGTATTTCGCACTGTGCAATTTGATTTTTCGGGATTTGGTAAAAGCGAAGGAAGACAGGAAGATTTTAATTACCACAAACACGCCAAAGATTTGGATGCGGTGCTTTCGTATGTCCGCACAACCTATCCTGGAAAAATATATATAGTCGCACACTCGATGGGTACGTTTGTGACCACTCTTCTTAACCCGCCCGATATCGAAAAAGCCGTACTGAGTGGCACACCAAACTCAAACACTCAATTTATTATTGACCGATTGATAAAGCGGTTTACCAGCAAGCCTGGAGGCAAAGTCGACTTGAGTAGTATAAGTCTGGTTCCCCGATCTACAGGTGAAATTCAAAAATTTGGACCGCAGTTTTGGAAAACACTGAAAGAATTTAATCCAGTAGAGGCATTTACCCGTTTTGCATCATACACAAAAACCCTTATCATCCACCCCAAACAAGATGATGTGGTGGGGCTTGATTATCAGGACGAATATAATTCTGTTACCAATGCAACTGTGATTTGGACAGACGGTGACCATAGTTTTAAGAAAGAGGAAGATAAAAAGAAATATGTGCAACACATTAGAACTTTTTTTACCCAATAATTAACTACCTATGATGCCATACGACATTCCCATTCGACTTTTGTTAGCAGTGGTACTCGGATCGATAATTGGACTCGAGCGTGAAACGCATAAAACAAAAGAAAATGAACAAAAGGTTTCTGTGGGATTGCGTACGTTTAGCCTGATATCTCTCTTAGGCGCACTTGCAGGTGTTATGTATACACAGCACCTTGGCATTTTTATTTTTGCCTCAACAGTTTTTGGACTGATGGTGATCGGATATTATGTGCTTCAAAGCATTATGACACGCGACGTTGGTGTTACTACCGAACTGGGGATGGTAACTACCTATCTTATAGGCGTTCTTATCGGCGCGCACCTTATGCCAATACAACTTATTGTTGCCGTGGTTGTGGTACTTGTTATGATATTATCGCGTAAAGAAGATATCCGAAATATAATTGGGGGGATTGACCGTGAAGAAGTGCATGCATTTGTAAGCTACGCATTGATTGCGCTTGTTATTCTTCCATTTCTCCCGAACAACCCCATCACACTTTCATCCATTCCCGGTGCTGTTACTTTTTTTCAGGCGTACGGTATTGATATATCGGGTTTCAGTCATTACGAACTTCTCAATCCATTCCGCTTGTGGTTTATTGTTGCTCTTATCACCGGAATTGATATGGCAGGATATGCGCTCGAGCGCCTTATCGGTAAAAAGCATGGGAGGATTGTTGCAAGTTTAGTTGGCGGATTTATTTCCTCAACATCAACTACCATTTCGCTTGCACAGGAAAGCAAAGCAGGAAAAGGAGTTAATAAACTCGTTGCGGCGGCAATCTTTGCAAAC
>CAZLSE010000056.1:0-10152 GCA_964562055.1 uncultured Gammaproteobacteria bacterium | reverse complement strand
CGGCGTATTTGGGGGGAAGTATTTAAATGATTGCAGGGACGAGTTTCCGGCAGACTGGTTTGACCATGCCAAGCTTTCACCCGAAAAGAAGGATATATCGCTTAATTTATTTGGTGTTGATGCGAGTCAGTCGCTTGCAACTTGGAAAGAAAAAGGGTGGATATATCATGAAGATCCTCGAGGATGGTTTCAATGGTATTGTAGGTATTATATGGGTAGGCGATTGCCTGAAGAAGATAGGAGACAAATTGGGCGATGGAAAGCGATACGCAGGCATATTGCGCAGATTAAAAAAAACTGTAGACCCGGGGATGTTGATTGCCGTCCTGTACAGCGCCAAGCGCTCCTTCACTGGGCGTATGATAGTAGAAATATCTGAATGAGCGGGTAAAGGGAATTGAACCCTCTTCTCATCCTTGGGAAGGATGCATACTACCGGTGTACTATACCCGCAATAGGGAAAGTATAGCAAAGAGAAACTCTAAACACTAGACACTAAACTCTAACAAGAAAGTAAGTTAGGGGACGATGAGTTTTTGACCTTCAACCACTTCGTATGGATACGGAAGATTGTTTGCCTTAATTAATCTACTTATTTGGTTGCCGTCACCATATATAGTTTCGGCAATAAGCCAAAGATAATCACCGGGTTTTACAACATAGGATGATATTTTTTTAGTAGAAGCGGCTTTTTCGGTAACATCCCCCTGTGTGGGAGTTTTTGATTTTACTTTTGGAATAACGAGAATTTGATTCTCGATAAGCGCATATGGTTCTTGTAATTTGTTTGCTGCTGCAATGTCAAATAAATTATATCCCGATCCATATATTTTTTCTGAAATTTTCCAAAGGTCATCTCCTGGTTGAACCGTATAGATTTGAATAGAGGAATCTACAGGAAAGGTAGGTGCATTTTTTTTAGGAGCAACGTGATTGGTTGCAAATAGAGGAATTATGGGTGTAACTGCAATGAAAAATAATGTAAACCCCGCTATAAAATATGGCGTCTTTTCCTTTAATAGTAAATGAACTGCATTTTTGTAGTCGGTAGTCTTTGCATCTGCTTTCATAGTAAGAGCATCACAATGTGATAAAGTAATTATAACATATTAGATTTTATTTAATTGTTCAATTATCAATGGAAATGACGAAATATTTTTTTGGAAATTTGCGCATTGCATTTTGTTCTTTACGGTCTGGTGGTATAATATATGTGTACGGTGGGACTGTTATTCATTGCCCACATGTACATAAAATCATATGAGTACAGGAATAGTACTAATAGGATTAGCAGTAATGATTGGTTTATTTCTCATTAGTACATACAACATATTGGTTGTTCTCCGTACCCGCATTAAAGAGGCGCTTTCAGGAATAGACGTTCAGCTTAAGCGCAGAGCAGATTTGATTCCAAATCTCGTTGAAACGGTGAAAGGATATGCAAAACATGAAAAAGAAGTATTTGAAAATGTTACTAAAGCAAGAACCACCCTTATGTCTGCAGGGTCTTTGAGTGAAAAAGCTGAAGCAGATAATATGCTTACAGGAGCATTAAAGTCACTCTTTGCAGTTGCAGAAGCCTATCCAGAATTGAAGGCAAATACAAACTTTCAGGACCTTCAGCGGCAGCTTGAGGATACCGAAGATAAAGTATCGTATTCCCGTCAATTTTATAACAGCAATGTGCTTGAATTAAATACCAAGGTTCAAATGTTTCCCAGCAACTTAGTAGCAATGCTGTTTTCATTTAAAGAAGAGCCATTTTTTGAAGCGAGTGAGGAAGAGAGAAAGAAAGTCGACATAAAATTCTAATAATCACAATCCAATATGCGTTAACCCGAATCAAGTTGGTGAGTGCGCAGATTGGAATCGATTAGTGAAAGTTGGTATTTGTTCCATATGACCATATACTCGCAAATAGCATCGAACAGGCAAAAAACATATCTCATCTTCGTCTTATTTATTGCATTATTAACAGGTTTTTTTTACTTAATTGGTTTGTATTATGGTGATGGGAACGGTTACCTCGTATTAGGGCTTGTAATTTCATCGTTTACTTCTTTTATCAGCTACTTTTATTCGGACAAAATGGTGCTTATGAGTGTAGGAGCTCAACCGGCAAATAAAAGAGACCACTTTGATTTGTATACAGCAACGGAAAATATGGCTCTGGCCGCAGGTCTCCCTATGCCAAAAGTGTATGTGATTAACGATCCTGCACCAAACGCTTTTGCGACTGGTCGAAATCCGAAACATGCCGTAGTGTGTGCAACTACAGGGCTACTTTCAATGATGGATAGAGCAGAACTTGAGGGTGTTGTTGCCCATGAAATTTCACATATAAAAAACTACGATATTCTTGTCATGACAATAACAAGTGTTTTGGTGGGAACAATATCGCTTGTAGCCGATTGGATATTAAGATCGCTTTGGTGGGGCGGTAGAAGAAGCAGTGAAGACCGAGACTCCGGACGAAACCCAATCACACTCATTTTACTTTTACTTGCCCTTATTGTTGCGCCTCTCACCGCAACACTCATTCAACTCGCTGTATCTCGCAAACGAGAATATCTTGCAGATGCTAGCGCAGCTCTTCTTACCCGGCGCCCTGTTGCTCTTGCCTCTGCGCTTGAAAAAATTAGTAGGTATGCGGCTCCTATGCGTTCAGCAAACACCGCTACCGCCCATATGTTCATCAGTAATCCCCTGAGAAAACACACACAAGGTAATTGGTTTGCTAACTTGTTTAGTACTCATCCACCAGTTGCCGAGAGGATTCGAATACTTCGATCAATTTAAAATTGATAATTTTCAATTTTTGTTGAACATTACATTCAATGAAAGTTTAAAATTCATACATAATAAAGCGTATGCTCGTGTTTTATATTGCTTTGTTCGTTGCAAAAAGCGCAGAGGTTTGTATAAAGGCGCTTGGTCTTGGTTCCGGGTCTACCTGGCCGGGTGAAATTGCGCTTCGCATTGATCCATTTTTTGTTACGCATGCACTTACAAAAAATACCATTCCCACCATAATAATTGCGGGTACAAATGGAAAAACCACTACGTCACTGCTCATTGCACATGGATTACGAAAAAAAAACAAAAAAATTATTACTAATCCAGAGGGTGCCAATCTTTTAAACGGCATTGCATCATCGCTTGTTAAAAATGTATCATTTTTTGGAAGCATTACTGCAGATTACCTATTATTTGAAAGTGATGAAAACGCACTTGTTTCAATTCTTAAACAAATTCATACACCGACTGTAGTTGTGCTTATGAATCTGTTTCGAGATCAGTTAGATAGATACGGAGAGGTGCATGTTATTGCCCAAAAATGGAAACAAGTAATTGAAAGTCTACCATACACGACCAGTCTCATCGTGAACGGTGACGATCCCCAGATTGCATATTTGGGACAATTGCATAAGAATACTACTTACTATGGTGCGTCTTCTATCGATAAAAAGAAAAAAGAACTCACTCATGATGTTGATTCAATTCATTGCCCTCAATGCGGAAGCGCGCTATCATTTGACGCTATAGCATATTCACATATGGGTGATTTTGTTTGCCACTCCTGCAAATTTGCATCACCAAAAAACCAAAGCTCTGAACATTTACATGATTTGCCTCAATTTAAAGGCGTATATAACAGGTATAACATTCGTGCGTCTGTAATGGTGTTGTCACATTTACTTAATATAAACAATCAGGATTCGCACTCTCTTCTGTTAGATAGTAAGCCTGCTTTTGGAAGACAGGAAACTATTAAATTTAGTGGTAAGCAATGGATTATCATGCTGTCAAAAAACCCTGCGGGTTTTAACCAATCCATTGCTGCCGTGGGCGAATTACTGGGCGAACATAAAACATCTATACTTCTTGTGTTAAATGATCGTATACCGGACGGAACCGATGTTTCGTGGATATGGGATGTGGAATTTGACCATGTTTGTAAATACGCAGATAGGGTATATGTTTCGGGTGATCGTGCATATGATATGGCAATACGAATGGAAACAGCAATGGCACGCAAAAATCGGGAAGACGTTATTTCGGGGCAATTAATTGTAGATGAAAGTCTGCACCAGATAATAAAAAGAATTGAACAAGAGCACAACACAACACAGCCAATCGTAGTTTTGGCAACATATAGCGCAATGCTAGTAGTAAGAAAGATTTTAACCGGGAAGGCCTTATTATAAATTTAACGTGTTGAATTTCGAACAATTTGCTTTATTTGATCGAGCTTAATATCTGAATTTAAAAAATAGTATGTCCACATATTGGATTAAAATCGGATGGTTATACCCTAAGCTGATGAGCACATACGGCGATCGGGGAAATATTTTGTATCTCACCCGCCGGGCCAATCTTCGTGGGATTGATACTGAAGTTGTTGCTATCGACCAGTCACTGGAGGCAGAAAAAATGAAGGCAATAGATTTTTTCTTTGGAGGTGGGAGTCAAGATATTGAGCAGGAGATTGTAATGCGTGATTTGGTAGGCGATAAATCAAAGGCCTTAACAACTAAAATAGAAAACGGAACTCCGGCATTGTTTGTGTGTGGTTCACCCCAAATTATGGGTAAATTCTATGAGCCGGGAATGGGGAAAAAAATAAAAGGGTTAGGCATATTTGATATGGAATCGGTACATCCCGGCCCCAGTGTTCCCCGATGTATTGGTAATACGGTGGGCGAAGTTATACAAAGCAACGTACATACAACTCTTGTAGATAGGCGAATAATTGGATTTGAAAACCATGGTGGAAGATCGTATTTAGGAAAAAATGTAAAACCTTTTGCAAAAGTATTAAAAGGGTACGGCAATAATGGAAAAGACGGCTATGAAGGTATGGTATATAAAAATGCAATCGGTTGCTACTATCATGGGCCATTTCTCCCCAAAAACCCGAGTATAGCCGATTTCATTCTTTCTAGAATTATCGAGGTTAAGTATGGTGAGAAAGTATCATTCATACCACTTGAAGATCGATTTGAAAAAAAAGCCCGCGAATCGCTTCTAACTCGATTCAACATATAACCAGGCTTGTGTACCTTACTTATTCACAAGATCTCCTATCTGAAGGTCTTACTACTCGACTTGTTCATGAACAGGGTACACAATCGTATTCCCTTTTGATATAGCAAAATGTGTCGTATAATCTATCACATGAGCACCAAATCAATTTCGCGAGATGAAATTCTTCACCTCGCCAAACTGGCAAGCCTCACCCTCAACGAGGCGGAGATTGAAAAACTCACCAGCCAATTTGGTCAAACACTGGACTATATTAAAAACCTTGAAGAGCTCGATACAGAGCAAGTAAAACCAACAAACTCTGTTGTTGATCTGTCAAATGTGACGTTTGAAGACGGCACTCAAAATGCACGAAAGTTAACAAAAGATGAAGTGTTTCAAAATATAAAAAACGCGAAGAAAGACGGTTTTGCGGTTGAGAGAATTATGTGATCTGATAGTTTATAAAGTTCAAATAGTTTTTATTATGTTGCTAGGAAAAACAATTACAGAAATTCAGAACCTTATTTCTGAAAAAAAAATAACAAAAGAAGAGGTATTTACCTATTTTACAGAACGCATTGCAGAGTATAACGGAATGCTAAATGCATATCTTACTGTGCAAAAAAATCCCACAAACACACGGCATGGGAAACTTGCTGGCATACCACTAGCGGTGAAGGACAATTTTTGTACAAAGGGAGTGCGCACAACTGCATCTGCAAAAGTACTTGACAACTTCATTCCTCCCTATGAATCAACGGTGACAGCCCGCCTAATGAACGAGGGCTATGAACTACTTGGGAAAACCAATATGGATGCTTGGGCTCATGGATCCTCAACAGAAACATCAGATTTCGGTCCCACAAAGAATCCATGGGATGTTTCGTGTAGCCCAGGAGGTTCATCTGGCGGTACTGCCGCTGCGGTCAGCGCCTATCTTGCACCGGCGGGGATTGGATCGGAAACTGCTGGTTCTATACGGCAACCTGCATCTTGGAGCGGTGTTATTGGGCTAAAACCAACGTACGGACGTGTATCTCGATATGGCGTAATTGCCATGGGTTCATCACTCGACTGTCCAGGCCCTCTCACACTATCAACCGAAGATGCGGCGCTCATACTCCAAACGATAGCAGGCAAAGATCCGTATGACGCCACGAGTGCGCCGCAACCTACAGAAAATTATGTAGGGAAAATGAAGGAAAAAAAGACATACACAATCGGTATCGCCGATGAATATATGAAAGGGCTTGATGAAGATATCCAAAAATCGCTGCAAGCATCAATAAAAATATTTGAAAAGTTGGGATTTAAAACGAAAAAAATTTCATTACTATCGCCTCAGTATGCTATTTCAGTATATACCATAATTCAGCGCGCAGAAGTAATGTCAAACCTTGCTCGCTATGACGGCATCCGTTATGGTAATCCACGGTCAGCTTTTGGAACCGAAGCGAAGAGGCGAAGTATGTTGGGAACCTATACGCTTTCGTACGGATATTACGATGCATTCTTTAAGAAAGCTCAGAAAGTACGCACTCTTATTATTGAAGATTTTAAACGAGTATTTAAAGAAGTAGATTTCGTAATTGGCACACCATCACCAATAACAGCCCTCAAACTTGGTGAGTTTGAAAAATATCCCTTTTTTGGAGAGCTTATGGATCAGTTTAACGAACCGGGTGCAATGGCAGGTATACCTGGAATTAGTTTGCCCACGGGGCTTGACCGTAATGGGCTGCCGATGAGCTTACATCTTATGGCAAACTATTTCCGAGAGTCAGACTTACTGAACGCTGCATATCAGTTTGAAAAAGAAACTGATTTTATGGGTGTTATTAAGAAGGGATTCACAAATTTAGACTAATTATAAATATGAATCCTCACACGTATCGCACAAGCGGCGCCGGCGCGCATCGTTTTTTCACGCCCGCCAAGTGATTTCGTTTCGCGCGAGGTCCGTTTGTTGCGATATCGTGTTCGGAACTATTACATTATGGATACAACTTATCAGCCGATAATAGGACTTGAGATACACGTTGAACTGAAAACTAAATCAAAAATGTTCTGCCAGTGCAGTGCAGATTATTTTGGCAGTCCTCCAAATACTAATGTATGTCCGGTATGTATGGGTATGCCAGGGGCACTGCCTGTTCCCAATGCCACTGCAATACGATGGATGCAGCGTATTGGTGCTGCACTAAACTGTGAGTTAGTTTCAAACTCAAAATTCGATCGAAAGCATTACTCATATCCTGATTTACCAAAAGGATATCAGATTAGCCAGTATGATGAGCCATTTGCAGTGAATGGAAAACTGACAGTTGCAAGTCCCTATCTAAAGGGTGGAGCAAAAACGTTTCGTATTCACCGCGTTCACATGGAAGAAGACACTGCGAAACTACTTCACGAAGGCGAAGATACCCTTGTGGACTTTAATCGATCAAGTGTGCCACTCGTAGAAATAGTGACAGAACCTGATTTTCGGAGTGCAGAAGAAGTAAAAGTATTCCTGGAGGAGTTACACACCATTATTCGCTACCTGGACGTGTCTGATGCTGACCTTGAAAAGGGTAGTATGCGAATGGAACCGAATATATCAGTACGAGTCGAAAGTCGAAAGTCTAAAGTCGAAAGTGCAGACCAAGGCGCAGAGCTACCCAAATATAAAGTTGAGGTTAAAAATATTAATTCGTTTAACTTTGTAAAACGGGCAATCGAATATGAAGTGAAGCGTCACATTGAAATATTGGAAACAGGTAAACTTCCCGCTCAAGAAACGCGTGGGTGGAACAGCGAAAAGGGCAAAACTTATGCACAGCGCACAAAAGAAGAAGCACATGACTATCGTTATTTTCCTGAACCTGATATTCCACCTTTTCATTTTCCTGAAAATTATTTAAACGAAGTCGTTGCTGAACTTCCCGAACTTCCTTCTGAGCGGGTGGCGCGATACGTAAAAGCAGGAGTGAAGGAAATGGATGCGTTTATATTGACGCGTGATCTTGCAATCTCAACTTATTTTGAGATTGTGGCGAAAAAAGCCATGGAAAAAGGAAAAAAAGAGGCAGTGATGGGTAAAATTGCAAGTATGATAGTCAACAAACGAATAGCAACAACACTTTCCCCAGATGAATTCGTTTTGAAATATAAAGAACTTACAAAACCTGTGGAAACAGATACTGCTCTTCTTACAACAGTGGTTGTAAGTGTACTTGCGTCAAACGAAAAGGCAGTGAGCGAGTATAAGGCAGGCAAGCAAAACTCAATAATGTTTCTTGTTGGACAGGTTATGAATAAGATGCATGGGAAGGCCGATGCGCAAACTGTTCGCAAAGCGCTTGAAGATAGACTAAAAGTCTAAAGGTCTGAAAGTCCAAAAAACTTAAAGACATAATATTGATAAGTATGAATGCAGTAAAGGATCTAACAGATAACAAGATTAACACGATAAACCCGTATAACGCTCGCACACATGCGTTTGTGTCTTCTCGGAGTGACAAAACTGCCTGGGCAAAAGGAAAGAATACCCTTATTTCTCTCAATGGAAAAGGGAGCGTAATTGATATCTGTTCTGGAGGAGGAAAAGATGCCCAATTTTCATGAGTAAAGGGTATATGTACGTGGGTTCGACTACTTAGATGGCTTGCTTCAAAAAGCACGGTTAGCAAATCCAGGAGCTACATTTTTAAAGCAAAGTGTTTATAATCTAAAGTTTCCACCCAATACCTTTGACCTATTTTGGGCTTGTGCGACTTTACTTCATATTTTAAAACATAAAATTAACGTTGCACTGCAGAGTATCCACCGAATTTTAAAACCACATGCCGTAGGATGCATTACCTTAAATAAGGGCGAAGGGGAACGTATTGTAAAAGGGGATCATAAGAGGCTTAATTATTCACGTTTCTTTTCGTTTTACGAACAAGATGAATTTACTGAAGTTCTTCATAAAAAGAATTTACCATCAAAAGCCCTACATAACCGATCATTCGAATAAAAAATGATTTGTATATTTTGTGACGTTGTAACTTTGACGGACTAAAGCTATACTAAAGCAATTTACTATGGCATTTACCCACCTACATGTACATACAGAATATTCCCTCCTCGATGGAATGTGTCGCATATCTGAAGTAATACAAAAAGCAAAAGATCTTGGCATGACTGCCCTTGCGATCACCGATCACGGGGCATTATATGGCGCTTTTAAGTTTTATATTAAAGCAAAAGATGCCGGAATTAAACCTATAATCGGTGTCGAGGTGTATAAGGCAAAGAATTCTCGATTTGATAAAGATACCGAACAAGATCATGACAGATCCCATCTTGTTTTATTAGCAAAAAATCTCACCGGATACACCAATCTTATGAAGCTCGTGAGTTTGGCTCATCTTGAGGGTATGCATATAAAGCCAAAAGTTGATTTTGAACTCTTGGAAAAATATCACGAGGGAATTATTGCTCTTTCCGGATGTATGGATGGCGAACTTGCACGTTCAATTCGTGATGGTCAGATGACCGAGGCAGAAGTTCTCCTCAAGAAATATACTTCTATTTTTAAACATGATTTTTATATTGAGCTTAACCGACATCCGAATATGCCCCAACTTGACGAAATTAATATGGAACTTATTAAGCTTAGCCGTAAGCACGGAATACCAGTGGTGGCAACAAACGATGTGCATTATTTAAGTGAGTCTGACGCGTATGCACAAGAAGTTCTACTATGCATTCAAACCCAGCGCACGATTTTAGAAAAAAACAGACCACTTTCAATGGTGGATACCCCCGACTACTATTTTAAGACCGAGAATGAGATGCGCACAGCCTTTTCCGATATACCAGAGGCTGTTGATAATACACAGGTGATTGCAGACAAGTGTAATTTAGAGATTCCCTATGGAAAGTGGGTGTTGCCAAAATATGAAACGCCTGACAACTTAACACCAGAGGAATATTTGCGAAAACTGACTTATGAAAAAAAAGGTCGCATTGTGGGGTACGACAGAGAACTAGTTGAAAAACGATTAGAGTACGAACTTACTATAATTAGCAGTAAAGGATATGCTACCTATTTTTTAATCGTTCAGGACTTTGTTAACTGGGGTAAAAAAAACGGGG
>CAZLSE010000055.1:0-10314 GCA_964562055.1 uncultured Gammaproteobacteria bacterium | reverse complement strand
GCATCGCTCCCTTAGCGTATGCTACAACCGGCGTGCCCGATGCCATTGATTCAACTACGGTAAATCCAAATGGCTCTTCCCATCGAAGTGGAAAAAGAAACACCTTACTGTTTTGATACTCTAAAGCGAGCTTGTTACGAGGAGTATTAAAATCTATGTGAACCCGTGTAATTTGGTTAATTATGTCTCGTTTTTCCAAAACTTCTCTATGGAGCCATTCAATATACTCACTTTTGATAACTGGGAAGATTTTTGCGGGGATTTTTAATTTTTTTGAGACAGATAATACTTCATCAGGCCCCTTATCTGGAATTGCTCTCCCTGCCCAAATTATTGTATTCCCGCCATTTGCATTAAATAAAAACCGTTTTTCTACATCAATACCGTGATAAATCATTCGCGCCTTTGAAAATACTTTATATTTTTTTTGCATATTGCTAATGGCTACAAAATGGACATTATCACAGTTTTTGTATAATCCAAAAAAACGCGCCGCAAACTGCTCATCGGGTACGCCATGGAGGGTTACTATTATCGGCTTTTTTGTAAATTGAGCGAGAGGATATATGTACTCTGCGCCAACATTAGCATGAAAAATATCAAACGACTTCTGCATTTTTATCGCGCGTGAAACCAGTGCAATATCAAAGATGTTATTTTTTGCCTTTCCAATATCAGAATTCTCTGTCGAAGATTGATACAGTACGCATTCTTTTTTAGTAGGAACAAGTGAATTACCTGAACAAAATGAGGTTATACTAATTTCTTTTTCGTATCGTTTGGCGAGAGCCGAAGTAAATATGTAGCTGAAAATTTCTGTTCCTTTTTTTGTATGTGGACCAATTTTGACGATATTAGAGTTGATTATTCCCAGCCGAATTTTCTTTGGCATATACCATTATACCCCATCAAAGTACTCCCACGCCCAATAAGAAACTAGTCCAATCCCCCGCTCAAGAAGGTGATCTATTTTTATCTGGGCCGACTCCATGTCTTCATACCAAACCACATGCCTTCTCCCCTCCCCGTCACTGTATGTAATTTGCTTTTCTTTTGCCGCGTTAATTTGTAATTTGTAATTTGTAATTTGTAATTCATTTGTGGATTTGTGATTTGTGATTTGTGATTTTATTTGTCTAACCGACATAGCCTGTGCAGACTTTAAGGGTGTTCCCTGATCATTCAGTGTCCAGTCATAGCCAAACATGCCAAACGCAACCTCAAGTTTGTCTTTAGGAACAACAGCGGTAAAGTCTGAAATCATTTGTTTGAAGTCATACCCATAGTCGATCGTCTCAGGGCTGCCTTCGCTCATTATGCTCTTGCTTCGGCGAGCCAACGGAAAATTGGGGCCCGGTTCACCGCCAGCTTTATGAAAATCATATGCCATTACAATAATTCTGTCGCTCACTTTTGCAATTTTGGCTACATCATACGGCCTCATTCGATAAAAGCTATCACCATATACAAGCACAAAACAATCCTTATAGTTTTTTTTCAAAGCCGAACAAAAATACTGAACGAACTTTGTTATCTGGGTTGATGTATCTTTATTTAGTGAATAGGATTTTTCCAAATCAAGCACCGCTCCGCGAAAACTGTGAGTCTCCAGTTGCTCAATAGTGTTTTTAACAATGTTTGCCTGCACTTCGTATGAGGATAATAGTGAGTCTATTACACTATCGTGTAACAGACGAATGACGAGCATTTTCTTTTGCAGAGGCACATCAGACATCATCGTCATTTTCTGAAGTGAAAGATCAGATATTACTTCACCCGTATTATCAAAACCAAGACCAAAATAGTACATGGTTTCATACCCGTTTTGAGGTACAGTTGTTGCCCAGTATGGCACAAATACATTTCTTTCCTTACTTTGTACTGTGGATATGGCAGTTGGCTTTGTTTTTTGTTGTATAGGTTGAGAAAAGCGTGGAGATACTATCTTCGATGGTGAGATAAATCGAAAAAGAATAAGCACAAAAAAGAATATGAAGACAAAAACCCATAGATAATTTTTAATTCCTTGTCTTTTTCTCATCCATTTATTGTAACAGGCTAGGAGTTGACATTCTGCAATCCAGTTTTTATCATTCTTGCATGACAACAATTACCCGTCCTCAAATCTTTTTAGATTCTGGAAATCCTGACGATACAAAAAAAGCCAAATCGCTCCTTGGTTTTTTAGATGGTCAAACAACAAATCCGTCACTCGTTGCAAAAAATCCTGAGGTGGAACGTTTTCTAAAAAAAGGAAAAAAACTTACCGAAAAAGACCTTCTAAACCTGTATAAGCAACTCATTCAGAGTATTGGAGCACTTATTCCAGGACCTGTATCTGCTGAGGTGTATGCCGACTGGAATACCCCAGTCGAACGACTGCTTGAGCAAGCGCATATGATGTCTGAGTGGAGCCGCAATATATACATTAAATTTCCCGTCATCCCAAACGCACTAGAGGCTGCACACACATTTACTGAGAAGGGTGGCAAGGTAAATATGACTCTTGTTTTTGACCTTAATCAGTCATCTGCAGTATATGCCACAACAGCCACTGCGAAGGTTGCTCCATTTATCTCCCCTTTTGTGGGCAGGTGGGATGATCGAGGCTATATTGGCCTTGACCTTATTAAGAATATTGCAAGACAATATAAAGTGTATTACAAAAAAGCTCGTCTTAAAGAGTCTCCTGTCAAAATATTGTCCGCTTCTATTCGCTCGCTTGATCATCTCTATGGCTCAATGTTTTATGGCGCTGATATAGTCACAATTCCCTTGTCTATCGTTGAAGAGTGGATTGGAGACGGAATGTGGATACCTGATACCACATACCGTGTTCCGACGTATGAACGTAAGTCACTTATCTACTCGGAAGTTCCCTTAAAAAAACGTGAAGAGTATGATATTCCTGACGTAAAAGGCAGTCTCCTAAGTGATGGGCTTGCAAAATTTTTGGCTGACTGGAATAAGCTGATTCAATAGATCGTCTGATCCAGAATACTTTCATCGATAAGTATCACCCCGGGTCTTCCTTCTCCTGTGTTGGTTTGTACTCCTGATAGTCCCGTAGGAAGTTGGATAAATCCGTTTTTTGATAGATCGAGAATCCAGTTTAGTTTGTTCCATCCCTTATAACTATATGTTAGAGTAGCGAGAGAATTGCGCCAATCATTTGATGCAGCGCTATCGATAATCATAACTCGTCCGATAAAATACGGCTTGGGATTTTTGGGATCGTTAATGCCAAACATATACTTAATCTTCCACAAATCTGCAGGAGATCGAGTCGCGCCATAGGCGATTACTTTACCTGTCTTTTTTGCTTGCTCGGGTGTTAAATGTGACTGCTTTTGCATATACGTATCATCGATAAAGGCACGGGCAGCTTCCATCGTAATTCCCTTTCTGTTATGTATGACATCAGCAACAACATTGTATCCCGCATTGTGTTCATCGCCATAATATGTGGCCCAGCCCAATCCTTTGTCAACAGATGTGCGATAGAGCGTTTCTACCGGACAGTTTGTTATTGTTCCACCACTGCATCCAATTTGAGGCGGATTGCCTACCATATCGATTAATTTTGCGTAGTTTGGTGTTTTTGAGCCAGGAGGAACTGTGGGTGTTGGTTGTGATGAGGTTGGTGTAGGAACTCGTGTAGGTGATGGAAGGAGACTTGTGGTAGGGGTAGGTTTTGGTGTTGCTGTTGGAAGTAAACTTGTTGTGGGAGTTGGCTTTGATATTGATGTAGGGAGTAAACTTGTTGTAGGGGTCGGTCGAGGTGTTGAGGTGAGCACATAAGACATGGTTGGACTTATATATGCAGAAGGTGATGCGGTAGGTGTTACGCCGGATTGAGTAAATGGTACAGATTCGTCATGAGCCCCTTCTTGAATGGAGCGTAGCGCAATGGCATAGTCAATAACATTGACTACTCCATCGCTATTTACATCACCTTTAATCTTTTCTCCCGCCTGACCTAAATTGGCCATGATGGATGACAAATCATACCCATCAACACGCCTAGAAAAAGGCTCAACATCGCCACCATAAAAAAGTGTTTGTGTAAGGTTTACATCATTAAGCGCATCCCGAACAATAAATGATGGTGTTACTCGGGAAAAATATCCATTCGGTTTAATAACGATTGAGTACAATGCATTTAGCGGAAGACCTGCATCAATAGGAAGCGTGCCAAGAAACGTTCCATCATTTTGATATGCAAATGCGACATTTTTTTCCTCTCTCAATTTGCCCTGGGTAGTATGATGTAATGTTATCGTGCTTAGTATGGTGTGGGGATAAAAAAACTCACCATGGAGTCGAATTCTGAATCGAATAACTCGGTACGACGCCTCAGATGTAACGCCTCTATAAAAAATAAAGAGTCCAATAAGGATAATAATCCCAAAAATTGTGAACACCTTGCTTGTATGTGACTTTTTTTTCATATTACCAGCTCAATTGTGTCGTACTTGATGATAAATCGATAATATCAACACCAAGTGAATATATGTGTGTGTTTGCGGTAACAACTTCTGCGGTGATTTTATTTGATCGAGATTCTGCACTAAATATACAAGTAAGTACGGTACTATTCCCGTTTCCAAATAAAATATGTTTATTTTCTATGTCTGCAATGCCAGTCAGAGATACGCCACCCTTATTCACTTCAAATCGCGGATACAGCGGCACAGCATCTCCCGTAGTACAGTCAGGTACGGATGTATTATTTGCAAACGATATCTGAAGATCTATAGCATCAAAAGCAGTATACTCGGGGGCAGATAACTCTACAAAGAGTGTGGAAGTATTGTCTGCGTTGTGGTCCTGTTTTCTTAGTTGTACGCTCACACCACTCTCACCTCTCCCCTCCAACGCAAGATTGACTCGCTGTTTTAACTCACTGTCTTCTTGTATGCGTTTGTCTGTAAATTGAGCAGGTGTAGCGGATTTATTTTGTTGTACGTATCGATACCCAATTACAAGTACGCAAATAAAACACAAAATAAAGAGCAATAGAATAAGGCGCCTCATTAATCATTAGTGTATGAATAATTCCATAAGAAGTCAATTCCCTTGACAATGGGTGTCGATTCGTCAATAATGAATTATACCTATGAAGATTACTGTGTACACCATAACAACTTGTCAGTTTTCCAAACAAGAGCGTGAGTATCTCGCTTCCCACGGTCTCCAATATGAAGAAAAAAATCTCGAGATGAACCGTGAGTTTTTGTCAGAAATGCTTACAGTAGGTAACAATTTTGCTGGCACACCAGTAACTAAAATTGAGAAAGATGATGGTCAGATAGTTGTTTTAAAGGGTTTCACAAAAGAAGAATTTGATAAAGCATTAGGCTTTGAGGAACAAGCTCCAGCCGAACCAGCCACTGCTCCAGCGACTTCTTCAGTACAACAATCAGAACCAACACAAGCCGCAGCGCCGGCAGCACCAGCTCAACAACCAGAACCAGCGCCTGCCGCAGCTACCCCACCGGCTCCCGTTGCAGAACCAGCACCTGCCGCAGTTACCCCGCCTGCACCAGCAGATCCAGCTATAACATCAATTCTTACTAATCTTGAACAAAAAGCGTCAACTCCTGCGCAACCCTCTATACCCGATCCAAAGTTTTAATTGGTACATCAGCTAATTAACGCATGGCATGTGGAGTTTAGCGTGTTACAATATATTCTGAAGATTAGGGGTATAGTTTAATGGTAGAATAGAGGTCTCCAAAACCTTTGATGGGGGTTCGATTCCCTCTACCCCTGCACTAGAATTTCTTTCCCCTCATCATTTAATACCCACCGCATATATATCCGGATATTTGTTCAGCTGAGGATTAAAGTTAGCGAGTATGAGCAACTTCCCATCACTCGTTACATCAAAATAATCAAGCTCATGGGGACCTGAGTAGACTGTTTGTCTATTTGTACCGTCGTAATCTGCAATTGAGAATATCTGTTCGTCATTTGTTACTAAACTACGCGAATTAGGATGCCACATGGGCATTCCTTTAGCTGGCTTTTTTAATTCGTAGTTCCTATCTTCTTTTCGGTCATAGACATATAATGCGTCAAGAACGAGTGCTCTGCTTTCTTTTGTTTGATTTGCACCAATAAGTCGAGGCTGTATAACAATAGGCAGCTCCACAGCAGTCTTGGCTTTGTACAATATTTTGGATTTGTCAGGTGATAATGAAACTATAGAAAATGAATCTGACGCTATTTTTTGAAACGCTTTTGGAAAGATTTCTAACAAACGAGCTTCTTCTTTAACAGTCTCTGCAGTCCATGCTTCGATAAGTGCATCTTTTGAGCTCGTGACTTCAAATAACTGTGTGTTTTCTTCCTCTACCGATAGCGCATAAGCCACCATATCCTCACCGCGAGCAAAACTTACCACTGCTTGTTTATAATCAGGTGAAAAATTCACGTCTGTTGGAACAAACTCAATATCAAGGGGAAACTGTTGTTTTTGTGCGATTAACTTAAGGGGCGGAAATAGAGAGAAAGGGCGTTTTGAAACTTCAAAGACATAAATACCATCTTTATCTTCGTCTCCGTTGTCTACGAATAATAACGCCTTATCTTCTTTATCTATGCGTACCCCGTGTGCAATTCCCAAAGTGGTAAGCGGAGTAAGAGATGGACTTACCGGAAAGAGTGCAGCATCCAGACTTTGTACAAGCTCGCCTTTGAGTACAATATTTTTTTTCCATGGTGCATATCCTTCCTTTTTGACCTCTATCGTATATTTACCGTACGGAAGAGTAAAATGCGCATCAGTCACCCCATACAGCGTGCCATTAATATATATCTGTGCTGAGGAAGGTGTGGATGTAACCGATATAATCCCAGAGGAGGTCAGCTTCCCTTTTTGGACGTCTATGCGATATCCCCGAGCGTACAAAACTACTACAACAAACAATGCAATAAAAACACCACCTACAATGAGCTTACTCATGAGGCTAATATATCCGTTCCTGTCCTTCATAGACTATATTATACTATGATGTGACTGTATCTTTTTCATAATCTCTAGAGCGCAGTATGATGTTCAAAAAAAAAGTCGGTATCGATCTTGGCACTGCAAATACATTGGTATATGTTGAGGGACAGGGTATTGTCTTAAACGAGCCAACCGTTGTCGCCTACTCACTGGAAAACCGGCAGATTCTTGCTGTGGGGGATGATGCAAAAGAAATGCTGGGAAGAACTCCAGGCTCGATTGTAGCTGCTCGACCCATGAAAGAGGGTGTTATAGCAGATTATCGTACAACCTCAGCAATGATCACGTATTTTCTTAAAAAAGCACTTCGTGGTTGGGTTCTTTGGCCCGATATTATGATAGCGATACCAGGCGGATCCTCACAGGTTGAAAAAAGAGCGGTTGTTGCCGCATGTAAACAGGCAGGTGCGTCTAATGTATACCTTATTGAAGAACCGCTCGCTGCAGCAATTGGTGCAAAGATACCGATTGCTCAACCATCAGGTCATATGATTGTTAACTTGGGCGGAGGTACAACCGAAATTGCAGTAATCTCGCTTGGACAACTTGTTGCATATAAAACGGTACGCACTGCTGGCACCCGATTTGATGAGGCTATACTGCAACATATGCGTAAAAAACATAATCTTATTGTTGGTGAACGCACAGCAGAGCAAATTAAAATTACTATTGGTAATGCGTTCATTGAGGCGAATGGCGAAAAAAAATCAATGGAAATTAAGGGCCGCGACTTTCAAACCGGACTACCAAAAGTGCTTGAGTTAAATGAAGATGATATAGGCGACGCACTGCAAAAACCGCTTAGAACAATTCTTGATGGAATAAAAGAAGTTCTTTCGCAAACCCCTCCTGAACTTGCCGCAGATATTGTAGATAAGGGTATTGTATTATCTGGTGGAACTTCGCTTCTTACCAATCTGGATAGATATATCAGCTACTACATTAATGTGGCTTCTTTTGTTGTTGAGGAACCACTATTTTGCGTCATTCGTGGAATTGGAATGGCTATAGAAAATTTCGACAGTTATAAAGACGCGATATAATTACTTATAGTTTATAAATGTTTTTTGTGTAAATGCACTTTTCCAAAAATATAGTTTAATTAAAGCTTATTTTGATAGTTACATAGTATTTTATATTTATTTAGGTTATTTTTTTCTTTAATTTTGCAAGTTGGATTTTTTATACATAATTATTTACTGTTCAAAATTATTGAACTAAACTGTTTATTTTTACGGTTATATTTCGTATAATATAGACTTATAATATATGTTGCAACAAAAAACTGTTTACAACTTCCTCGGGATACCTCTTAACCCCCTATCTACTAGTAATGTCCTAGATATTATTAAAAGAGGACTTTTAGGTAAGCCGACTTTTACTCATATTGTTTCCATTAATCCAGAAACTGCAGTCCTTGCACAACAAGATACAGACCTCATGCGCATTTATCAAAAATCCGATTTAGCTCTTTGTGACGGTTCAGGTATTATCATCGCATCGCACTTATTACAAATACCTATTACAGAGAGGGTTCCTGGATCGATACTCCTTCCTCAACTTCTTGATTTGGCTGGCCAGATGAGCTCAACAGTAGTCCTCATTGGCTCCCAAGCAAAAATAGCAGAAAGTATTGCTGAGTGCTATTCTCGAAGCTATCCCAAGGCTAATTTTTTTGGCACATATGGATATCAAAATATATCAAAACCGACTCAAGATGAAGAGCGGGCAATCGAACTAATAGTTCGCACCAGAAGGCCCCGTTTTGTATTTGTAGCGTTTGGTACCCCGTATCAGGAAAAGTGGATTGAGGCGCATAAGGATCTTCTTGAGGGTGCAATTTGCATGGGAGTAGGTGGCGCATTTGACTATTTATCCGGAGCATTAAAACAACCACATCCACTTGTCGCTCGGTTTGGATTTGAGTGGTTGTTTCGACTTCTTACTCAGCCGTGGCGTATTAAACGTCAAGCAACTCGACTCCCTTTATTTCTATTGTTGGTTCTAAAGGAGAAAATCAAGAGTATAATGCTTCGAAAGAATGAACAATAATCTGCAAAAAGTATTTTCTTATTTCAGCTTTTTTTCTTACGACCCATCTTTTGATGAGATATATCGTTTTTACCCAAAAAAAATCACCAAGCATCGGCTTATGAAGCTCCTTGATACTGCACTTAAAAACAAAAAATGTAAATCATACTCAGTAAAATCTATTAAAAAAGTGTATTTAGACTGTCACAACAATATAATATATATATTGAGAAATTTGAAATTTGTAACTGATAATATGTCTTTCTATACTCTCCCCCAGTATAGTATTAACGAGAGACTAAAAACCAAAAAGCAAAATGCGAAATATTTTAAAAGTATTGTCAGAAAGGTCCAATTATATTTAACATTCGTTTCGCTTCTCCCCTATGTCCGTTTACTAGCTGTCTCAGGGTCAGCAGCGATGATACATGCGAGCCCACGAGGAGATCTGGATTTATTTATTGTCTCCAAACAAGGAACACTTTGGACAACACGCATGCTACTTGTCTCACTTGCAAAACTCATGGGTTTATATGGAAGGTATATCTGCCTTAACCTTTTTTTTGATGAATCTGATGTAAAAATCCATTTAAAAAAACGGAACGCATATATTGCACATGAACTACATCAAATTATTCCCCTCATAGACAAGAACGCCCACTATAATCGTCTTCTCGCTGTAAATACCTGGACTTCGCGCTTTTTTCCGAATACTAAACCACATACTATACAAACTATTAAATACACCATGCACAACGTATCGTTTATAACCCGTTTCATTGAATCACTAAGTAGAACAATTCAGTTGCCAATTATTCGCAATAATAAAACGGGAATGTATATTACCAAGACTCAACTTTGGCTATTTAAACATGATTTCGAAAAGTCTTTACGAAACTCGAATCTTATTTAAATACGAGTCTTTCATCATTGAGCTTTCTCTTGTAGCCTCGCTTTAAGAAAATATAACCAAACTCGAAGTTGATCATGTTTGCTATAATGTACTGCATGGTGAATCCTTTTCAGCCGGAGTGTTGAAATGGCAGACAAGCACGCTTCAGGAGCGTGTGCCCAAAAGGCGTGGGAGTTCAACTCTCCCCTCCGGCACACGTAAGATAACCATGGAGGGTTGGCTGAGTGGCCCAAAGCGAGGGGTTGCTAACCCCTTGAGCAGCAATGCTCGCACAGGTTCAAATCCTGTACCCTCCGCAGGGGTACCGTTTCAAAAACGGTTGGTGACTTTTAAAAAAGGATTGGTAGAACGCTCC
>CAZLSE010000054.1:0-10488 GCA_964562055.1 uncultured Gammaproteobacteria bacterium | reverse complement strand
GTAATAAATCTATGCTGTTTATTTGCCAACTTAGACAATGCAGATCCATACTGTCCCTGGCTACCTGCAACAATTAAACAAACTTTGTTTGGGGGAAGCTGCATTACCTCTTCTTCTTTGCCTACAAACTGATTGGGAATGGGAAGATAGTCTATTTGTTTTGCGAGTGTGGTATTATCACGCATCGAACGACCGAGGAATACGATTTTACGGTTAAACTTTATTGCCGCTTCAACACACTGTCTGATACGAGATATATTAGATGAAAAGGTCGTCATGATAAACTTACCTTTTGTTGTGCGCATCTCATCTTCAAACGTTTTACCTACAATTGCCTCAGACTGAGTGAGACCTTCTCTTTGAGATCCGAGACAATCTGATAAGAGACACAAAACTCCGTCATGTCCTGCCTTAGTTATACGGTAAAAATCTGGTGGTTGACCGTATACTGGTGTTACATCTAATTTGAAATCCGAACCATGGTAAAGCTGACCAAGGGGTGAACCTATGAGGATATGTGTTGTGTCTGGAATTGAGTGCGTTATAGTTATGTACTCTGCGCTGAGATCTCCAAACGTATACCTTGTTCCGTACGAAATTACCTTAATATTTACCGGCACATAAAACTCCTTGCATTTATTTGCCACAAATGCCGCCGTAAGCTTGCTTGCATAAACGGGTGGACGTCCTAAATCGTCGTAATGAAAGGGAAGTGCCGAAATATGATCCTCATGTCCATGCGTCAGGAGAATGGCACGTATTTTCTCAGTTTTATCCTTAAGATAAGTTATATCCGGAATTACAAAATCCACACCCAGTTCCTTCTCATGGGGAAACCCAATACCACAGTCGACTACGAGAATATCCTGAAGTACATTGTCTTTGTATAGTTCATACAAATACATGTTTTTGGTAACACCAATAACACCGCCTAGTGGCACAAATCGAAGGGTAAACATATGTGTTCTGGAAAATTCAATAATGAGTACAGTATATAGTTCAGAACTACAAATGACAAATTGCAAATTTCGAACAAAATTCAAAATTGAAAATGTAAATCCAATCAATGAAATTAAAATACATATGTACGTACACTTAATTTCGTAAGAATACATTGTATTTGAGATATTAATTTTGCCACTGTATTTGTATACTATCTATCTATGACTCACAAAGTCTTAGTTACTGAAAAAAAAATAAAAGAAAAGCTTAATGAAGTTCTTGATCCCGAACTTGGAATATCCATAGTTGATCTTGGACTGGTATACGAAATACGAGTGTCTCAACAACCTGAACTGAACATATCCATTCTCATGACACTTACCACTATGGGGTGCCCTTTGTTTGGCGTTATCGAAGAAGATATTTACCTTAAACTTGCAGGGCTTAACCTAAGTCGCTCACAAATAAAAATTGATATGACTTTCGAACCCCCCTGGGACATTAAACGCATGACAAAAAGAGGAAGAGCGGTGTTGGGTATTTAACGTAATTAGTTTTTAATTGTTAGTTTTTATTTTTCATTTCATTTGATGTCATTATTTGAAACTTCTAAATTTAAAATTGGTAAGGTATAGTTATAGTATGGCGGTAAAAAAAATTATCCAAGGTGCATTTGAGCAAGTCGCAGAAACAGGACGCGATATGGCTAAGTCATCTATTAAGCAGGTGCAAGAAACGTTTAGTCCATGGGATATGATTCGCAATAGTTTTGATGCTAAGACTGAAAACAAAAACGGACCCGAAACGCACCTTAAAAACATAAAAGAGAAAATAGGGAAAAATGGTCATACCCCTCTTGATTTTGACCGGCTCCAACAATCGTACCAAAATCAAGATAAGGCAAAAGCGGATGCACTTGCAAATAGATTATTTCAATTGGTAAAACAACAAGATGAACAAACACTGTTAACATCCAAACAGAAAGCTGCAGAAAAAATCCACATGAAGTCCTATCAAGATGCGGAACAGAAAAGAAAAAATGAAGACTGGTTGCGCATCCAGTCTCAGCCTGCGGCACCGCAGGGAAAAGAACGAAAAAGTATATTTGGTGGCAAAAAAAAGAGAAAAGGCACTGATGTGCAACCGTTAGAAGCCCGTCCCAATTCTAGTAAACAATAATCCACCATTAACCAACGTCAGCACCCACCCATTTGAGAAAATCGATCAAGTTAGTACGTGCTTGAGTAATTTTTTCAGTATTTAGGGTATTTTCGGCAGCCCGCTGCAGAACGCCGTTTAAATATTTTTGCAGTCCCTCTGGGTCGGTTATTCCTTGTCTTCGTAGTTGATCTCGACACGCATCATATGAATCTAATTTCTCAAACACCTCATCTCTCTTTTGAACATAGTGATCGAGAGTAACTTTACCATGAAGTAAATCATCCCAGGTTTTTATCATAACAGTCATATGTCGCATGCTTTGTGCAATGTGTTGTGGTCGTATCTCACCTGCAAAAATCTCGTCTTTTATAGCGTCATGAAATTCCTGTTGGGCTTGAGATGGAAGCTTTCTTACGACATAGGTTGTGCTTTCTTTTGACTGTTGCAGTGCTCCAATTACACCCATACTTTTGTAGGGATGCAGTATGTCAACAGTATCCGGATTATACGCTTGTGATTGAGCAGTACTAAAAAAAACCGGGTTTTCTGGATCATATTCTTTTAAGGCCATGGGAGAAACCATTCCCTGCGAATCTCTAAGGAGTTTCGCCCCTTTATGAAAAGCGAGGCCCATAGAATATAATACATCTTCTAACGCGCCTGGTACTGCTGAAAATACTGCCAAATCGGAATTACCTTCTTTTGACCTATTAGCGGCGTCTTGGAGTTTTGTTCCCCATTCAAGCATAATATCGCGAGAACTTGGTTTGTCTTTTTTCGGTTGAAATGAAGATAAGAGGTTACGCAAACTCCAGGATTTATTTTCTGTTTCAATTCGTTTTTGAGTAACTTTTTCCCATTCCTTATATGCATTTTTAAAATGATTGAAAGAAACAATAGTAGGTTGAACATTGCTAAATCTATCTGCATTGAGTTGTAGAAACTCATTTTTTAACGCATCTGATTGCGCATACAGTTGGTGAAAATTATCTATACCGTTGGCCATTGCAAAGGTGAGTGACTTCAACATGGTTGGAGTAAAAACTATTTTCTCACCTGTAGCGCGTTTTAATGTTGCTTTTGGGTACTGAGCAGTATCGTTCATATAAGCTATTCCCTCAACTATTGGATACGTGCGGGTATCGCCATCGGTAACGGGAGCAAAGTCTACATTATGCAAACCCGACATGACTCGTTCATTCTGTATTGAATCAGTTTTAGCGTACTCGACGAGATGTTTTTTAATTCGTTGAAAATGGTCACTTGCCTGGAGCCCGTCAAATTCGGAGTGATTGTACCGTACTAACAATTTGTCTTTTGCATTCGATTTTCCTTGACTTCGCATATCAATAAGCACTGCGGCCTTGTGAGAGTCAACGGCAAATAAACTGCCAGGACTATGTTCATGCAGAGATCCTCCACTGTGTCCCTGAATTTGTATTAAATAATCGCCGTTTATCGTTTTTTTGCCTTGTTTAAATCCGTACAGTTCTTGATATGTTTTGTCGGTAATACGATTGGGTGAATGACCGGTATACTTCAGAGCAGCGCGATCAAAGGATGACATCTTAATTTGCTTATACTCAATTCCTGAAGAAAGAGAGGCAATAATCCGTGATCGTAACTCTGCCTTATCACGAAAAAAACGGGGGACCGCTATTTTAAAAAAGCCATTTTCTCCCCACAATACGGTTATGTAATGACTCGTTTTAGAATCTCTTATGGGAGTTTCTGAGTCGCGCATCACCAGGGCTTCGATTGTGTTTACCAATGTTTTAACTGGATAAAGACTGTTGGTACCCGATGGTATTTGTGTGGTGATTTCAAAACCGGACGCTTCCGAACGTAAAAACGGATCGGTAACACGTTCTTGATAACGTGAATAATCGGTATTATTGGCGAGACGTGAGGCTTGCTTTTTAATATATCCTTGTACATCTCTTCCTAATTTGAACTGCCAAAAATATTCTCTCAATTCTTCAGAGGCACCCATCATTTCGGTAAATGAACTAAATCGGTCTCTCATCGAGCTAACCAAATCAAGTATTTTTTTTGGCGCGTTATACAAGATTGTTTTTTGATCATCAGGAGTTACGTAATTAAAGTAATCCCAGGCAGTGTCGAGTTTCTTTTTAAATGTATCTGCCTTTCGTTCGGCAGTTGTATTCGAAGTTTTGTGCTCGCTTTTTTTAAACTCTTTTTTACGTATATCTGCTAACCGTTTAATTTCTTGCAATACATCATCGCGAATCTTTCCTTCTCGTGCGCTTTCTAAAATAATCTCAATTTCTTTTTGCGTCTGTGCTTTTTGAATCCGTTCTGCGTGAGTGTAGTACCCATGAACAGAATCTACACCAAACCGCTGTATCTCGCTCAACAGTTCTCTAACCGATTCTAACTGTGCAAGTCCTCCAGGACCAACATCATCATTCGTTCCTGTTTTTCCAAAATGAGCTGATTTGAGATGAACTTTGGAGTTGCGTATAGCGAGATCCGTATCAATTGCATGGATAATATAATGTTCGAGGAATTGGTTTTTAAGCATTTCTCCGGCATCACCTAAAAACCCCGCACTTGTAAGGGCTTTTTGCACCTGTCTACGATACACAGAAAACGTATCTTCCAAGGGTCTATCTATAAATTCGTTTGGTAATTCATGCGTGCGCAAATCTAATAAATCAATTACTGATTTACCTCCCTCACGTCGTTCTTCATTATGAACAACTTTTTTCAGTTCAAGAGCAAATTGTGCAATAGCACCTTCTTTGTCGTAAGGTGTGCTCTGACTAAATAATGAGTTTACGTATGACGTTCTAAATCGATGAATCGTATCACTTGCCCGATACATGTGTTCCTGTCGTACTTGCAGGGGACTTTTTTGAGCAGTGTGCATTGGCCCCTCACTCCCACGAGTAAGCTCAGCATGTGCAATTGTTGACATACTATATAATATATCAGGAAGCTAAATCGGGGTATAGTTCAGATGGTAGAACATACGGTTCGGGACCGTAAGGTCGCCAGTTCAAGTCTGGCTACCCCGACATTTCTGTTTAAAAATTGAAATTCCATAAGGAAAACTGCTAGATTTAGATATTCACCTTTATAAAGTTATTGCTACTGCTTTACTTATTTTGATAATAGATGTAGATGTCGAAGTATAATTTTATATTACCCCCAAAAATTTACCAAATCAAAAAAAACTTCTTAAAATACTACTATTAAAAAACCTGTACAGGAAACTTCTTGCCATACGGGTCTTAAGTCGTCTGTCGAAAACGCCTCAGACTATATTGAAAAACCTCAAACATTTAAAAAAATCATGTATTCAGTTATGCTGTATAATGGCACAGTAACAAGATGTCAATGAATGCGTTAAATAAAACAGTCTCTATTGAACTGACAGATAGAGCCGGTGATACAATCGCCGAATACCGGTCTTTACCACTTCCATCGTTCGCATTTATAGCACTTCACAAAATGACAATAGATTAGTAGTAACCGATTATTTAGTTGAAGGTTCCGTGGTGGATGACCGTGAATATACTTCGGTCTAAGCTCCAGGGAAACCAAATGAATTATTTATTGAATTACATCTCCTCAATTGGCCTAAAAAATAAAAAGTATAGTAAACCATCAATTCGGCTGAAGAAAATACGTAATGTTTTGTTTCAGAATCCTGATCTTTTTGTCGAAAAAAGTATACCGCTTTTCCACTATTTACTTTCCTTTATTAACTTCAATATAGTTTCTGGAAACTTTTGATTCGTGTTTTTTTTAAAGCGCGACTGTATAAGATAGGAAGGCAATGTTCTTTTAAAATTAATTTAAGCTTGGGCGCACGTGTTTTTTTTAAAATATATTCTACTTATAAGATAGCCTTTATGTGTTTTTTGTATGTACGTTTGTTTATCAATAAGAAAGTATGATTACAGAGAGAAGTTTTATTCTACTTTTGGATAATGAGGGAATCATCCGAAAAAAATTCTGTACCATTTTTCTGCAATTTGGATGTGGTAGTTTTTCCATGGTGAATAAAACTTGAAACATACAAATCCTCCTTTTATACATGAAACAGTGTATAGTAAAAAAGGAGAGATAATTGACTGACGCTTATCGAATAATATGATTCAATGCGTTTTGAATTTATAACCCGATAGAAGTGAACGTAAGTATTTCACTACTCTTTGTGTGTATGGATAAACCCTTTATGTACTACGTCAATTGTGAGATCTATTATCGATGGTGTTAGTGAGATAAAATAATTTCCATATACTCCTGCAACTGCTTCAAAAATATATTTTTTCACATTCGTATTTATTTATTATCATGCAACTTCAATATAATGGTATAACCTGCAAACTGTATATAGAGTTTCTTCATACTCGTCATTCTACCTTATCATCTCGCAATGTATAATAGGATCACATGCAATTTACCGTACTTACATACAATACGCTTCTTAATGATGCGCAGAAAGAGCTGCGGAGCATTTTTCACTTTTACAAACCGGATATTGTGTGTCTTCAGGAAGTTGATACATCACCCGATAATATTAAGTCAATTGAACGATTGGGATATTTTCTTGCCGACTACTCAAATGGTTTTATTAAGTTTGGCAAGGTGTTTGGAGTTGTAACATTTTATAAAAAAACTCGCTTTGCTTTTGTTAGCTCAAAATCGATCACACTCCCCCGGGGATTAGGTGAGGCAATCGCCTTTGTACTGCGTGTTTTTAAAACCCAAAAAAAAGATCGCACTGTTCTTAAGACGATATTTAAAACTTTTGATGGGAACCAGGTTGTGGTTTACAACATTCATTTGTCGGCACATGGCACAAACGGGATTCGCATAAAACAACTTGAGAAAACATTAAAGGACATCCATATCGATACAAAAAAGCCAACAATTCTCGTTGGTGATTTTAATTACCCAATTGGTCGTAAAAAATTAGAAGAACTTATGCAGGTCAACGGGTTTGCCGAAGCAACAGCTGCAATTCCATTTACCTATGACGGAAAACTCATTCATTACGCATTTCTGGAAAAGATCCTCATGCGAATAATACAGTTTGTATTTGGAAAACTGTATAAACTTGACTATTGCTTCTTTAAAAACTGCAATGTCATTTCTGCATTTAAAATAAACGCCTATTACTCTGACCATTTTCCCATTCTTGTGCGATTTGAGATAAACAGCAATCTTTAGAATTTGGTAATTCATTTGGGTGATTTCTTATTTGTCATCTGCGATTTAACTTGGGGTATAATATTGACATGAAAATCTACAATACACTTTCACGAAAAGTGGAAGAATTTGCACCACTAAACCCAAATAAAGTTACGTTTTATGCATGCGGCCCGACTGTGTATGATTTTGCTCATATTGGTCATATTCGTGCGTATGTGGTAAACGATACCATTCGTCGCACTTTTTCATATCTTGGATATCCCATCAAGCATGTGATGAATATTACCGACGTAGGACATTTATCTGATGATGCTGATAGCGGAGAAGATAAAATGGAAAAGGGAAGTCGAAAATACGGAAAAACAGTTTGGGAACTTGCACAGTTTTATACAGATTTTTTTTTCGATACAATGGATACGATGAATATACTTCGGCCTCATGTTGTATCAAGAGCAACAGGTCACATTCCCGAAATGATCGAACTCGTAAAGCAGCTAATCGAAAAGGGCTATGCATACGAAACAAAAGAGGCGGTGTATTTCAATGTCGCTCAATTTTCATCGTACGGCAAATTATCAAATCAGCCCCTTGCAGACAAGTTGAAGGCTGTGCGTGATGATGTTTATGTAGATAGTGATAAAAAACATCCGGCAGATTTTGCCGTGTGGTTCAAACGCATCGGAAGATTTAAAGAACATACGATGCACTGGGAAAGCCCATGGGGAGATGGATTTCCGGGATGGCATATCGAATGTTCAGCAATGAGCATGAAATATCTGGGTGCACCCATAGACATTCACACTGGTGGTATCGATCATATTCCTGTACATCACGAAAATGAAATAGCCCAATCAGAAGCTGCCAATGGGAAGCCGTTTGTTCATTATTGGATGCACTACCATCACCTTCATGTTGATGGTCAAAAAATGAGTAAAAGTTTGGGTAGCTTCTATACCATAAAAGATGTACAGGCAAAAGGAATTTTGCCGATGGGTCTAAGATTGCTTTTTCTGCAGTCACATTATCGCCAACCTATAAATTTTACATGGGCATCTGCCTATGCAGCGGATGAGGCGTATCGACGTCTCCAATACGAGGTTTCAAAATTGCCATCAGCAAAAGACCATACGCTGTCGGTTGCTGGAAAACGTTTTAAAACCGATTTTAAAGAGGCAATGGGTAGTGATTTGCAAACACCAAAAGCAGTTGCGGTACTTTTCACTGCGCTAAAATCTACGCTTTCTGCAGAGGACAAATATTGTATTGCAGAATCGTGTAATGAGGTGCTCGGACTTAATCTTTTTTCACCCATACACAAGAGTGACCAGGCGACTATACCTGATGAGGTAGTTGAACTTGCATCGAATCGTGTGGCGGCAAAACAACAAAAAGACTTTACCCGAGCGGATGCACTAAGAAAACAAATAGAACAGTTGGGGTATACCGTAAAGGACACAAAAGAAGGTTATTCGCTAGAAAAGTCGACTGTTTAACTCAAATATAAGATAAAAAATCATACAAAAAAGCGTAATGTACGGAAATCCAAACACAACATACTCAAGGAGCACAAGAATACCGACAGCATTTGAAATAACTAAAATTAAACCGAGAATATGCGCCAAGTCCCACTTCATTTGGAATGTTGATTTTGGCGTTCTCAGGTCAGATCAATAAAAACCAAGACCGTACCATAACGACTGCCAGGTTAACTAAATTGTGTATCCACCACAAACAAAACAAACCTTTCTCCTGTTCGCGTACTTGAGTCTGCGTGCACACTCAACACCTGTGCTTTGGTGTGCTTTTCAATTATATCGGTAAGTTCATCAACTATAGATTCAAGAATTGCAGTCCGTAACTGTTTTACCATTTCTATCCCTTTTGTTTTACGAAGAAGAACATGCTCATACGGATGTGTATTGCCTTTGAGGCGAACAATAACCATATCATGACTAATGTATGTTCTTGCCTGACGTGGACCACTTCCTACCACGTCTGCATAAAATCGAGTTAGATCTTTTGCGATTGCATCTTCTATTTGTCCCAGAGTCATACGTATACAGTTTATATCAAACATGTACAAAAAGATAGCGGTTTAACGTATAAATTGCCCATGAATGCAGATACTGTATTTTTAGCCACGCTTAGCCTCTTTGGATGGGGGGTAGGTGCTTTTTTCTCCAAACCAGCCACAAACCGTATGGGGGAAGGTATAGTTTTTTGGAATATTATCGTATATGTACCGATAATAATGTCATTCTCACTTTCTGCGTTTAAAGAAAAAGATATCTTAAGTGGCGATATAATAAGTGTTATTTATGGCCCCCTTGCCGGAGGAATTGGTGCAACCGGGTTAATAGCTTTTTTACCTGCTTATTACATAAAAAGATGCCGGAGTCGCCATTTCTATTACCGCAATGTACCCAGCGCTAACAGCCATACTTTCGTTTTTTTTAGGCGAACCAATAACTCTAACACAAGCTGTAGCTATCGTATTAGCTTCAGCATCCCTCTTTCTCCTGGCACTATAAAGGGATCGCTCCTCATGTATAATAGTCTCATATGAAGAAGATACAGCCGCGCACCCTGAAGGGTTTCCGCGATTTTTTACCCGATGATATGCGCATCAGACAAAAGGTAATTGCGCTTTTTAAGGATGTTTTTGAATCGTTTGGGTATGAACCGCTTGAAACGCCGGCCCTTGAGCATGCCGACATCCTTCTTGGCAAATATGGCGATGAGGCTGAGCAGCTTATCTATCAATTTGAGGATCGCGGTAAACGTAAAGTTGCCATGAAATATGATTTAACCGTTCCCACATCACGTGTTGTTGCTCAGTATGCGGATAAAATTCCACTCCCTTTTAAGCGTTACCAAATACAGCCAGTTTGGCGTGCCGATAATACACAAAAGGGTCGATTTCGTGAGTTCTATCAATGCGATGCAGACACAATCGGCTCCGCGTCAGTTTTAGCGGACGCTGAATTTATACAGATGGGTTTGCAGATAATGCACAAGATCGGATTTACCGATTATGCCGCTCGTGTGAATAATCGAAAGTTTATCGATGGTCTGGTGCAGTATGCAGGAGCTACCGGAAAACAATTTTATGCAATTTGTATTGCGGTTGATAAACTCGAAAAAATTGGGATTAACGGTGTGATAAAAGAAATGGAATCAAAAAAAATTGACGCATCA
>CAZLSE010000053.1:0-10712 GCA_964562055.1 uncultured Gammaproteobacteria bacterium | reverse complement strand
CACGGTTGCCACGACCTGCGCCCCCTTGGCGCAGCGGTAGCGCGCTTCCTTGGTAATTACCAAGTTGGTGTATATTAATTTAGGCCTTCCCTTTATAAAGGGAAAATAAATCACGTTTATAAAATATTCCAGTAAAAATAAAAAAACAACAACATTCCAAAGAAAAAATCACAAAAAAACATTCACAACGCCTCTGTAGCATAGCGGTGGTGCACGCCCTTGGTAAGGGCGAGGTCCGGGGTTCAAATCCCCGCAGAGGCTTTTTTTTCTTTCTTATCTCTATTTTTCACCACTGGACACGGGAAGGCAATATTTATAAACCTGTGTAAATATTTATTACTTGATTACTATGGTGAGCAAAAATATCACGCTAAAGGTAAATGAAAAACTATACGACTCGTACAAAAACTATTGTAAAAAGAAAGGATTAGTCATCTCGAGACAATTTGAGATTTTTGCAGAAAATGAGTTGAAAAAAGGAGACAAAGATGAATAACTTATTTAATGACTTAGAGGACGAAGAAAAAATTGTAATATACTCTCTCGGTTCATTAGATAACAGTCCATTAAGAAGCATAATTAAGATTCAAAAATTATTATTTCTGATATCAAACGTCTTCAAAGAATATAAAGATTTACTAGAATTTGAACCTCACTTATTTGGGCCATATAGCGAAACCTTAGACTACATTGTTCAAGATTTACAGAAGTTGGGGTTAGTTGAAGTAGATGGAAGTCGATACAATTTGACTAAAAAAGGCCTTGAATTATATGCTCAATTAAAACCAAAAAAAGAGCTTATGAACGTGGTTGATGATTTTAAAGAATTTCTTAATGACCTTCCAGATGATGAGATTCTCGCATTTATCTACGTTTCATATCCAACTTACATAAGTGAATCAGCAAAATGGGATGAATTAAAACACGATAGAGTGCGAATCGCAATCTCATTATTGAGAAAAGAAAAAATTAGTTTTGGGAAAGCCTCAGAATTATCGGGACTTTCATTGACTAAATTTGAAGAATTACTAAAAAAGAATAACATCAAGTGGAAAAGATGACAACAAAAATTATTGATAACACAGTCGTAAGTGCAAGCTTAAAAGAAATTACTTGCATTAATCTTATTGCAAAGTGTTTAGAGAAGTATCCTATTTCAACATCAATAGAAGTGCATGAGGAAACAAAAGAGATGTTTAGTCAGAAGATGGATTGCTACAAAAAAATTAGCGTATATGACCTACACGACAATAAACTCTTCATTGTACTAATTGAATACCTCTCTAATAGATATCCTTACTTGCATAAAGGTGAATTGTCTTCTTTTTTAGTGGCATTGATAGAGTATGAATTGAAAAGTAAGGAATATTATTTTGTTACCGACGATAACAGAATGAAGAAAGTCGCATCAAAATTGTTGCAAGATGAATTGTTCACAGCGAAATTGACTAAAAAACCAGCTAAACTCAATATTACGGGAACAATCGGACTCTTAAAAAGACTCTGTCAAAGGGGAGTTCTAACAAAAGAAGAGATATCTGATGTAGTAATTGATTTACAAAAAAGCACATTCTATATTACTCCTGAATTAATAAAATCGCTGAGGGATTGCTAAAATGAAAATAACTGTAAAACTAGACCATTTTGACGAACAATTAATGTTCAAGAGGTTCAATTTCAAAGTAGGAGATAAACAAGTGGTTACTCCTGTAAAAGTCAGTCATTCATTAAATCCAGTCAGTCCGCTTAATGAAATATACAAAAAATTTGACTTAACAAAAATTAATAGATGTATGTCAGATGAGAAATTTGAGAGAACAGTCAATGCAGATGTAAAAAAAGACATGACTCAAGGAGTAAATATCTGCTTAGTGGAGTACACCTCTGGAGAGATACCAAATAATAAGCAGATAGAAGCATTGTCTGATATTCAATATGAGCACAGTGATATAGTCACAACTCCTATTTTATCAAAAATCACGAGAGATTTAACAGAAGACAAATTGTTGACATCGTTTAATACAATCACAAATAGATATATTGAAATTGTTGAAACTCTAAATCATAAAGATATTGTTGGTGTTATACCTTCGAGAATGCCAAGACAATTTTTAGAACCAATCATTAAGAATTACAAAGCAAAGAATGTTACATCGTTTATTATTGACTTCGACGGAAGGTCGGTCGATACAAACGCAAGTTGGATAAGAAATTTGTTGAGAATACTTAAAGAAAATGATTTACTTGAAGGTTCTTTCTTGTATTCTGCCAATGCTAATGAAGGAAAGTTCATGAAAAATACAAATGAAATTCTGGCTAAAGATTTTATTAGTACGGGATTTGGCATGGACATTTTAGGGCTAAATCATATACCTCCAAGAATGAACTCAGAAGCATGGGCTAAAATTAAACAACAAAGAATAGAGAACACATTTAGATTATTCAACAGAAACAGCTACGGGTATGTAAAGAAAACGGAATCAGAACTCAAACGTTCAGGAATACAAGATAGAAACGCACTTAAAAATTTCAACATAACTGAGCAAGTCAAAGAATCAAAAGTTCTTCAGGAAAAGATTAACCAAGAACATACTATTGAACCATATCTAAAAACAAAGTCACAAGTAGATGAAGATGTTATTAAGAAAATCAAAAAGATAAGAAAAGATGTGTTCAAAAGAGTATGATATTGTGGAATAAATTATTTGTTAAAGGGTAAACGATGGGGCATAGAGGTCAAATAAAATCAAAACACAGGGTAACAAACCATGGTGAAGTATTCACTCATGAGCGTGAAGTAAATGGGATGCTCGACTTGGTTAAGAATGAAACAGAACGATTGGATTCTAGATTCTTAGAGCCGGCTTGTGGCACAGGAAACTTCTTGGTTGAAATCCTAAACAGAAAACTGGCAGTTTTGAGACAGAAATACAAGAAAAGTCAACCCGAATATGAGAAATATGGTGTTGTTGTAATTTGCAGTCTGTATGGTATTGATTTGCTTGAAGATAATGTTGATGAATGCAGAAATAGATTGCTTGAGATTCTTGAAAAAGAATATGTGTCAATCTTCAAACATGAAGTTAACACTAAATACGTCAAAGTTCTAAAATTCATATTGAGTAAAAACATTGTCGGTGGTGATGCTTTAACTATGAAAGACAACAAGGGTCAACCTTTAGTTCTTTCAGAATGGTCTATGCCTTACAATGATTCAAGGATTAAGAGAAAAGAATACTCTTTCAAGGACATTTTTAGTCCAACTTTACTTTGGAGTTTCACAACTGACAGCGATACTGGGGAAAGAGTTATATTGCCAAACGTGTATAAAGACCATCAACTGGTAAATTATATGGAGTTAGCGAATAATGAATAAAATCGATTACAATCCTGATATTTTGACTTGTTTGTCTAGTTTGAGCAACGACGAAGTATTTACTCCTCCGAAAATTGTAAATGAAATGTTAGATTTACTACCAAAAGAACTTTGGTCCGATAAAAATGCAAGATTCTTAGACCCAGTATCAAAGACAGGAATATTCTTGAGGGAAATAGCAAAAAGACTAATGAAAGGGCTGGAAAAGCAGATTCCTGATAAACAAAAGAGAGTCAACCATATACTTAATAATCAGCTCTACGGAATTGCGATTACTGAATTAACTTCATTAGTTTCTCGCAGATCGATTTATTGTTCAAAAAGTGCAAATGGGAAATATTCTGTTTGTACTGAATTCAAAAATAACGAAGGCAATATTAAATTTACTAAACTTCAACACTCGTGGGAAACAGGAAGATGTAAGTTCTGCGGTGCAAGTCAAGAAGTTTATGACAGAGGGGATGAACTGGAATCTCATGCATACCAATTCATCCACACTGATAAACCGGAGGAGATGTTTAAAATGAGATTCGACGTAATAATCGGAAATCCCCCCTATCAATTAAATGATGGAGGAGGTATGGGTACGAGTGCAATACCAATTTATGACAAATTTGTCTTACAAGCAAAAAAACTTAATCCTCGATATCTTACGATGATTGTTCCTGCTCGTTGGTTTAGCGGTGGAAGAGGACTTGATGAATTTAGGGACAATATGTTAAAAGATGACCGAGTTCGAGTTATACATGATTACATAAATGCAGGAGATTGTTTTCCGGGAGTAGAAATCAAAGGAGGAGTGTGTTATTTTCTTTGGGATAGAGATAATAAAGGAAATTGTAAGATAGTTACGCATGATGGTGATACCATAATATCAGAATCAGAAAGACCTTTGTTAGAGAAGGGGGCGACAACCTTTATCAGATATAATCAGGCAATTTCTATTCTTAGAAAAGTCCAAAACCTGAAAGAAAAGGATTTCTCTAGTATGATTAGTGCGAACGACCCATTTGGTTTTGATGTCCGAGTTGAGAATAGCTACAAAAGAATAAAACCTACTTACAAAATAGAAGCATTCGCAAACAGTGTGTTGTTTTATTACAACGGGTGGAGAAAAGAAGGTGTTGGATATATTGATAAGAAAAATGTAAAGAAGAACACTGCTTGGATTGATAAATACAAAATATTGATTCCGAAGGCATGGGGAATAGGAAATATACGAACAGATTGGATTAATCCTTTCTTAGTAAGTCCCAACTCGTGTTGTACTGAAACATACTTGGTAATTGGACCATTTGATAACAAAAAAGTAGCTGAAAATGTAATAAGTTATACTCAAACGAAATTTTTTCACATGATGTTATCGCTCATTAAAATAACTCAAAATACAATGAAAAATGCGTACACTTTTGTTCCAATCCAAGATTTCTCTAAACCTTGGAGTGATGCAGAATTGTACAAAAAGTACAAATTAACAAAAGAAGAAGTTGATTTTATTGAGACTATGATAAAACCAAATACTACAGATATTCAAGAGGAGGACATTCCTGATGAGAGTGAAGAGTAAGGAGTTTTTCCCTCCAAAACCTGAATTAAGTCCTAAGATTTATGCTTATACTGATAAGGCGTATGAAGGGCTGTTGAAAGTAG
The DNA here is from genome assembly GCA_964562055.1 of uncultured Gammaproteobacteria bacterium. Classification (GTDB taxonomy): domain Bacteria; phylum Patescibacteriota; class Microgenomatia; order UBA1406; family GWC2-37-13; genus JAKBEU01. The sequence continues at coordinate 5,686 of CAZLSE010000053.1, read as the reverse complement.
GGTACACCACAGTTGATGTTCAGAAGAGGGTGGCTGAACAGTATCCAACAAAACGACCGGGTAATCTTCCTTATAAAATTGTATTTGAAGAGTCAGCTATGCGAAAAGATGGTTCATATTTTGATGACCATACAGTTCATAGATTCTTAAGAAAAAAAGGAGTGAAAAATCCAAGTGGAGAATGGTTTGCTTGTACTGTTCAACAAGTTAAAGCAGTAGTTTTAGCTCTTAAAGAGGGTATCGTCAATGAAGAGAACAGAACATTGAATTATAAGATGAGGCCTGAGCAAGAGGATGCTGTACGTAGAGCTTCAGAGTACTTTAAGAGTTACAAGGCAGAGAAAAAGACCCCTCACTTTTTATGGAATGCAAAAATGAGGTTTGGAAAAACTTTTGCGTCATATCAATTGGCAAAAAAGATGGGTTGGAAAAAAATACTTGTCTTAACATTCAAGCCAGCAGTAGAAGGTGCATGGAAGGATGATTTGGCGAACCACGTTGATTTCGAGGGATGGCAATTCTTTTCTAGACATTCAGACCATGATTATAAGAAACTGAATCAGAAGAAACCATTTGTCTGTTTTGGTTCTTTTCAAGACTATTTAGGTAAGAGTGCAGTTGGTGGTATTAAACCTAAAAACGAGTGGGTTCATAAAACAAAATGGGATTGCGTTATTTTTGACGAGTATCATTATGGAGCTTGGAGAGATTTAGCCAAAAACTTGTTTGATGAAGAGAAAGAAATAATTATTGAAGAGAAGGAATATGATGCACCTGAAGAACAAGACAAGGTAGATTATCTTGAAAGTATGATGCCGATTAAGACTGGCGCTTATCTTTATCTGTCAGGCACTCCATTTAGAGCAATTATCTCTGGCGAGTTCATTGAGGAACAAATATTTCATTGGACATATTCTGATGAACAAAGAGCAAAAGAAAATTGGAAATCAAAGAACAACCCTTATGAAGCCCTCCCGAGATTGGTTCTGTTAACATATCAGTTACCTGATTCTATTATGAATATTGCGAGTGGGGGAGAATTTGATTCTTTCGACTTGAATGTATTTTTCTCTGCTAAAGGTGAGGGGAAAGATGCAAAGTTTGTGTATGAAAATGACGTTCAGAAATGGCTGGATTTGATTCGTGGGAATTATATGGCTTCAAATCTTGATAACCTTAAATTAGGTGCAAAGAAACCACCGTTCCCTTACTCCGACACAAGATTACTGAATATTTTGTCACATACTCTTTGGTTTTTACCTAATGTAGCATCATGCCATGCTATGAAAAATTTGTTGATACAGAAGCAGAACAAGTATTATCACGACTATAATGTTGTTGTTGCGGCAGGTTCAAGTGCAGGAATAGGATTGGATGCAATCAAACCAGTTCAGAAGGCCATGGAAGAGCCATTGATGAGTAAATCAATTACTTTATCTTGCGGAAAATTAACAACAGGTGTTACTGTAAAGCCATGGACGGGCATATTCATGCTCAGAAATTTGACGAGTCCAGAAACATACTTCCAAGCAGCGTTTAGAGTTCAATCGCCTTGGACTATTAAAAATCCTGATGGAAAATCACCAAATTCAGAAGAGATAATCAAGAGAGAATGTTACATCTTTGACTTTGCACCAAACAGAGCCTTAAAACAAATTGCAGATTATAGTTGTAACTTAAATCTTGATGAATCAGACTCTGAGAAGAAGGTCAAGGAATTCATAGACTTCCTTCCTGTTCTTGCATTTGATGGCAGTACAATGAAGCAAATTGACGCTTCAGGTATAATAGAAATGGCCATGAGCGGAACAACTGCATCATTACTCGCAAGAAGATGGGAAAGTGCCTTACTTGTGAATGTAGATAACAATACCTTGAGCAAGATACTGAATAATCCGCGTGCATTAGAAGCATTAATGAGTATTGAAGGATTCAGAAGCTTAAATAACGATATTGAATTAATTATCAACAAATCAGAGGCTGTAAAAAAAGCCAAACAAAAACTGGCAAATGAAGAAAACGTCTCTCCAAAAGAGAAGAAAAAGATTTCTGATGAAGAGAAGGAATATATGAGCAAGAGAAAAGAGATACAAAAGAAACTAATAAAATTCGCGACGAGAATACCTGTTTTCATGTACTTGACTGACTTTAGAGAACGAACTTTAAAAGATGTAATCACAAAACTAGAACCTTCTTTGTTCAAGAAGGTCACAGGTCTAAAAGTAGAAGATTTTGAATTATTGGTTAGTTTGGGTGTATTTAACAGCAACTTGATGAATGATGCAGTATTCAAGTTCAAAAGATACGAAGAAGCTAGTCTTTCCTACACAGGAATCTACAAACACAAAGTAGAGAATGTTGGTGGTTACGACATCATAATCACCGCAGAAGAATTCGATAAAAAGTAAGCTTTTGTTTTTTAATTAATCTTATAATTAATTAAAGTCATTTTGTTTATAAATAAAGGTATCATTTTGATAGGGGGGTATTAATTAAAGCACTTTTCTGAAGAATCTTGTGTATTGTTACGTGGCTACATCCCATTTTTCTGCTAATTTGGTGTAAGTTCATTCCTTCATTACTTAATCGTTCAACTTCGTAGGTGTTGATTTGTAGGGGTTTCCTGCCTTGTTTACGGGTGCTCTTCCTTTTCCCTGCAATTACTCTTTCTCGTATGATGTCCCTTTCAAACTCAGCAAATGAGCCTATGATGTTGAATAGGAGCTTTCCTGTGCTGTCCATTGTATTGATGTTCTGGTTGTAGGCTATGAGGTCAATGTTCTTGGCTTTGAGTTCTTCCATTATTTGGAGTAGGTGCAGTAAGCTTCTTCCCATTCGGTCAAGCTTCCACACTAGAACGACCTCAAATAAACGCTTACGCATATCTTCCATGAATACGTTGAATTGTGGTCTTGAAGTCTTTGCTCCACTTGCCCCTATGTCAACGTATTCCTTGTAGATATCGTACTTCATTCGTTGGCAATATTCTCTTAGTTCTTTGAGTTGCATATCGGGGTTTTGTTCATAGGTTGAAACCCTAACATAGATTGCTACTTTCAATTTGATTGCCTCCACTCTCCAAAATGGCTTTTATCATTATTCTTCCCTTCTTGCTGTCAAAGGGTATGAACTCTATGGGTTCAAATGGCCTTACATTGCTCCTAAATTCTCTTAATCGCATATCAACAAAGTATTCTTTGCCCTTGTATTCAATGATTGGTAGTCGGGTTACCATTTTGTGTTCCTGTATATCTTTTTTATAAATGAGTTTCAGATTTGATTCAGGTTACTTTGTTTTATGGATAATATATTACCATTAACCATTAGCTAAAGTATTACCAGATGTCATCTGTTTACTCCACTTTCCCACGTGAGATACTTAGTAGTCCTCGGGAAGCATTATTGTGAAGTGTCCGAGTTCGTTTTCACACATCCTTACTTCTCGCTTTTCTCCATCGGGAAACTCAACTTTTCCTGTGAACATCCTATCATATTCTTTGAAATTCTTGGATTTTTTCTTTACAATTTGATTGCATTGGTTCAATAAGTCTAATAGGTTTGGTATGTTGATTTTGCCATCTTTTTCATAGCCATGACTCAAAAGATTTGAAGTGATGTGAGAAAAAATACCCTTCTTCCAATCAGAATTAATTTGCGTTATATCAAGAAGGACTCCATCATTTTCAGCATCTTTAATTGGGTAGATGTGAAAAATTGAGTCTTTCATTATAATTTAAATTTGTAAATATTTATAAGTTTAAATAACTAACCTTTCCGACGACAAAATGCCAATTAAGTTTATAATTATTGAAGTATAAATCATATTAAAATTTGGTAAAATTGGTAAAATCAAAATGATAATTCGAACAGGACCTAAATCACAAGAAGAGAAAGAAGTAATCATCAAACAAATTCAGAACCTCATCATAACTGGTGAGATTCACGAGAAAACAATCACTGAGAATGCAAATCAGTTAAGCATTAGCAGAGTCACGCTAAGGGAATATTTACCTATTGCTTATCACGGCGTAGACATCAATCCTGAGTTGTTGATTAAGAAAGTCAAGGACACGAGACAATTCTTGATAGATGTTTTGATGAAAGACTTTAACGATTGTACAGATCCGTTACAAAGAAGTTTCCTGAGCAAAAACATCAGTGCTATGCTTGACTCTCAAGAGAAATCATCAGCATTATTGATGCAATTCAAAGAAGGAAATAAAAAAGAAGAAGTAATAACGAGTGGTTCAGGATTCTTTACGAAGTATCTTTCAAAGATACCTCATCATCCTGTGGTGGAAGTTGAATGTCAAACCCCATCGCAATAATTTTTTGTCTTATGACTCGCGCAGGTATGGCGTAGTGATGCATCCTCTGACCATTTAGCGTTTGTTTTTTGAAGGTCTTAAAACCCATGTTCTTCATCTTATTGCCGACAGATTGAGGTTTAATATCATGTCTAATCATGTTATCCCCGAAAACATGGTGGTTCAATCTTTCAGCAAGGTCTTTAGTCGTTACAATGCACACTCCGTTTTCTATTCTCTCAACAAGAGTCTGAAGGATTAAAAAGTAATAATTGAATTCAAATTCAAAATCGTCTTTCTTCTCCTCAAAAATCTGACTCAGGTTCAAATTTAATCCGAAGTGTTTGTTGAAGCAGTTTAGAACAGAGAGTAATTGCTGTTCTCTATTTGATTTCTTTGATGGGTCAGCTATTTCTTTCTTAAAAATCTCAAAAATTTGTGCTCCGTACTTTAGCATATAGATGTATATGGAATCCCTGAGTGTAGTAAATCGTGCCTTGTCCTTGTCAGAGCAAACATCAATATTCATTAGATGCCTTGTCGCTTTCTGAGGTATAATATCTACGCATCTTGTCTTGAAACTATCGAGAAAGTGAGGATTATTGCTCGTTAGAGTCTTAGGACAGAACACTCTAAATTTCTCAACCTTAAAGTTGCCATCAGCACCGCTAACTCTCTTAACAACACCACCCTGCGAATAGCCATTATTAAGAAGTCCTTGAATAGCCTCTTGCTTTTCTTTAGGCCACTTATCTACTTCATCAAGATGCAAGGTACTTTGTAGCGCATCAACCTCTCTGAATAAAGAAGACTCGGACAAATTACAGCAGTATTCGCTGTTCCAGCAGATCTTGTTAAGAACTTTCTGCGCTGTAGACTTCCCCGTGCCAGGCATACCTGTAAAGTGCAGGTAAACTGTGTTTCCCTGAACGTTAAACAAATATGTATGAAACACCCATAATGTTTTGAGAAGTAAATCTTCTTCATTATAGTCAAGATAATCGTTTAGACAATCCTTTACCTCGTTAAAGATATTCTCGTTAACTTGTTTCGCTTTGAGTCTTCTTAGTCCATCAGGGCTTATGAGATTCGACCTAATCTTTGGTAACTTGGCAAAATTAGGGTCATCATCAATCGAGATGATGTTGTTAAATGTCACAAGGATTGTGTGTTCACCATTACATAGCGTCTATGCTAGTTCTCCCTTATAGAATAGCTGGTTATTCTCATAGAACTCATAGTCTGTAAAAAAACTGTCTATTGAAGCCCTAGAATTCTCTTTGGTCTCTTTAATACCTTTAATAAGTTGAGTAATGTCTGACCAGGCTTTGTAGAAACAAATATTAACCCACCCCGTTAGGGTGGGAGAGAACCTGTTG
>CAZLSE010000052.1:0-10797 GCA_964562055.1 uncultured Gammaproteobacteria bacterium | reverse complement strand
CTCTTACAGAAATAATCGATGTTAAAAAAAATAATATAAATGACGATAACTTACTTAAGATTCAAATTAAGGTCGAAAGAGAATAATTAACAGCCCCAATGACATGGACCTACCCCATGAGAACCACAGGTACCCATCCAACAGGCTAATAGCTCACCTGATAACATATCATCTGGAGTTGTTCTAGCCCTCATCATCCAGACATTATGTTGAATTTTTTTAATAGTCAGTGATGGTTTTAAATATGTGCTACGTTTTTTTGGTTTAGGTACTTTAATATGCATTTGAATTTGTCTGCGAAATGTGTATAATTCTACGTGTCGGATTAAATAATGTGGTACGTTTTACTGTTACCTCGCCTTTAAAATCGTGAAGCACATTGGCAACTGATTCAAAATCTGTCTCAATAAACTCCTTTCTCTGCTCATCATAGAAAAAGAATAAAGTGTCTGAATTATTCTGTCCTGAGACTATAAATGGAACATCGGTAAATTTTGTTTTTGAGTTTATTAATTCGATGAGACTAATATCAGGTATTTGATTATCTCTACAGCTTGAACTATCTCCCGGGGCGCAACTGCGTACGTTGTAAACTTCCCTTACTAAAATTTTATTAATTTTGCCTTTCCAGGTTATGGTATTTTCAATGTTTTTGATTAATCCTCGTTCGTAGGCGACAAATCCCTCAGATACATCAGCAAGATACTTCTTTTGTTCTTCATTTGGAATTGCATTAATATAAGACTGACACATTGGGGATTGTTGGGGATTTGAACTTGTGTTTTGTGATTTTGATTCCGACAATAAGGTTTTTTTAAATTCAACCTGCTGAAGAATAATATATTCTCCTATTACAACTAAAAAAAGCACAATTATTCCTGCAATTAAATAAAGTTCAGGTCGTTTAGACATAGTTAGAATATACATAAAATTTTACTACAATTCCAGAGGTAAATAGATGTTGTTGAGTTTACATGATGTTATTTACCCGTTATAATGACCAAACAAGGCTATGACGAGTAAATCCAAATCAATTAACGGAGAGAGCCTGCGACCTTCAAGTCTTGCGGAGTATGTTGGCCAAAAAAAAGCAACACAAACTCTTCGAATATTTCTAGATGCTGTTAAGAAGCGCGGATATGCAACAGAGCATATCTTACTTTACGGACCGCCAGGTATTGGAAAAACAACTCTTGCACATATTATAGCCTTCGAGCTGAAAGGTGAGATTAAAATTACATCCGGAGCAGCAATACAAAAAGGCGGAGATTTGGCTGCCATATTAACGAATCTGAAAGATGGAGATATTTTGTTTATTGATGAAATTCACAGGCTTCCAAAACATGTAGAGGAAATGCTCTACCCCGTTATCGAAGATTATTCGCTTGATATTATAATTGGGAAGGGCCCATCTGCACGTACTGTGCGTCTCCCTGTGCCCAAAATAACCATTGTCGGGGCCACTACCAAACTTGCTCTCCTTTCGGCTCCGTTACGAGATAGATTTGGCCTCCTAATGCGACTTGAATACTATACATCCGCCGAAATGGTTCACATAATTCAACGCGCTTCTTCTCTTCTGGGAGTTGAGTTACCTCAAGAATTGGCAAAAAAAGTGGCTGACCGCGCTCGAAATACTCCGCGAATAGCCAACCGGATTCTAAAACGTATTCGAGACTTTCTTCAGGTTGGCAATCATTCAAAAGCACATAGCGAATTACTCGAAACAGTTTTTAATTTATTAGGTATTGATGAGCAAGGGCTTACTGAGATTGACAGAGCATATATGCTTGCATTAGGTGAACAATTTCAAAATCAACCCACCGGTGTTGAAACTCTTGCCTCAGCTCTATCGGAAGATGTACGCACTGTTGAGGAGTTTATCGAACCGTATCTACTCCAAATTGGATTTCTCAAAAAAACTACACGTGGAAGAGTGCTTGCGCCACGAGCGCTTAAGCATATTGGGATCTCGCTTCTATAATATTGAATGCAGAATTGGCCATCTCTTGAACAAAAGGAAGTTTTTTCATATTAAGAATTTCTTCGCGAGTACACCATTTATAGTGATATGACTCTTCGTTAAGCGTTATTGTTTCAGATTCTTCAATTTGACATAAATATGGAATAAGTATACCGTGCCAATTAGCACGTACCGCCGAGTATACATTGGGTAGTTGTTTTTCGATTTTGATGAGCACATTTAGTTCTTCTTTAATTTCACGATACAGAGATTGCTGCAAATCTTCTCCAAACTCGAGCGCACCGCCGGGAAAATGCCATATACGTCCAAATTGCTTATCATCTTCATCCATACCGCGTCTTTCAGTAAGAAGTAATTTACTGTTTTTATAGATTATCGCGATTACAACAGGAATAATTCGTTTCATATGAAAGTGTGGTGACCCGGGTGAGACTTGAACTCACAACCTACTCCTTAGAAGGGAGTTGCTCTATCCAATTGAGCTACCAGGTCATATTCGTTGTCAGTTCTTAGTTTTTAGTTCTTAGTTGCCAGGTATTAACTAAGAAAGATCCGGCAACTAATTACTAACAACTTGATTACTTATCTGGAGCCTGTTGTCAGATTTGAACTGACGGCCTGCTGTTTACAAAACAGCTGCTCTACCGCTGAGCTAAACAGGCATTGTGGAGTGTGTCGGGGAGAGGACTTGAACCTCCAAGCCTTTTGGGCACTACCTCCTCAAGATAGCGCGTCTGCCAATTTCGCCACCCCGACAAAATTTCGTTACAAATTATGAAAACTAAACCGTCTTAGAGAATTATACCAAAAATAGACCGTCTCTATAGTCTAATAACTAACCGCTCGAAGATTGTAAAGTGCCCAGAGAGGGAGTCGAACCCTCACGACATTGCTGTCACAGGATTTTAAGTCCTGCGCGTATGCCATTTCGCCATCCGGGCAAACTTTCAAACTATCCTGCTTCTTAACCGATGGTATGCCCCCGCCTGCGGCGGGACTAACTCGTAGTATTCACTCATTTCATTTGCGAACTACGAGTTGAGCATTTCACCATCTGGGCAAACTGACAGTAATTATACTTTACTTTCTCTTAACCGTATACATATACGGGTAAAGGATAAATAATGCAGGTGGATCATCTCTCATTACCCGCTGCATCTCCTGATAGGTATCTTTTCTCTCGTTTACTTTATACTCCGCGCGCCCATCCTCAAGTAGCTTGTCAATTTTTAGGTTTTTATATCCGATTAGTTGCGCTAAACTCTGTGTTGAATGCCAATAGTAATACTGATCTGCATCTGTAGGAATTTTGATGTATGCAAGCATAAGGTCAAATTGAGGTTGAGACGTTGAATATGAGGCAAAATTAACGTTGATAGATAGTCCTGTGTCTCTGAGTGATTGCGCCACTATATCTGCCATGTCAAGATACTCGTAATACGTTAATAAAGTCATGTTTGCCGATTCTGATGCAGTCATCATGCGTTTAAATGTTTTTTGTGCAAAATCCTTATCGGTTTCTTTTTTTCGAACGTCACGGTTATATGCCCATGAAATGGGCGGTATTGACGTTGATGCAAATTCGCCAAGCTCCTCAAAACTATCATAGTCAATCGCATTCTCAACTGCAGCACGAAAATCTTTCTCGTTCATTAGGGGATTGTTTTGATTGTAAAATAAGGTAAGAAGTCGATCATATACCACATTTTTAATAACCTCGGTATTTTTCCAACTAGTAAAAGCATCTGCTAGTGTTTTGTTGGAGATTGACATTTGAGTTATCTTACCCAGTTTATAAGCAGTAATCATTTCGCCTTCAGAGGGATAAAATATATATGTTATAGGTTCAACATCTTTTCTGTTTGGATTTAGTCTGATCTCCGTAATCATCTGATTTTTCGTTTTTATGGCGTCAATCGAATACAAACCCGCAATACCAATACGAGGATGTACTATAATAGGACGTGTGAGATATAAAGGAAAAATTGCAAGCTGTTTTTCAAGCGTAAACTGCACTGTGTAATCATCAATAATTTTCATTTTCACATCACGGAATGAAAGATTTACATGTTTAGAGGTAAAAATTTCCCCATTATTGAGCAGTACATTTCGTCGTAAATGAAATGTATATGTCTTTTCATCCTTTGATTTTTCCCATGTGGTAGCTAACATAGGAAGTACTACCCCTTTTTCGTTAATTACCGTTAAACCACTTGATATTTTTGTAAGAATTTCGTCTGGCAGTTTATCAATTGACTGTTGATCATAAGACCCGACCATTCCAACTGTATGTTTTTTTCGGGTAAGTGTTGATGAAACGTACGGCGATACTGTTACAACGCTAATTGCGGTAATAACAGAGATTATAAAACTTAAAAAAATGAGTCGGCTGTGCTTTTTCACAAACTCAAGAATCAGCCAGTAGTAGTATCGGAAATTTTTTGATCCGATAGCCATGCTCTATTTCAAGAGGAAACTAATGAGTGACAACACAAAAAATACAATAATCAAAATGACAGTAAGCCGGAGAGTAACTTTCTCAAGACCACGTCGAGTTTGAAACATCTCTCCTCCCCCACCCCATGCGCTTCCAAGACCCGCACCCTTACCTTGAAGGAGAATTAGTGCGACAATTACAATGGAAACAATAATATTTACAATTAAAATGAATTCTTTCATAACTAGTTTGTGTACCTTGTAACTTTTAACTTGCAACTTACAAAACGATTTCTATCTTTACATTACAAGCTAAAAGCTACATGCTACGTGATCTGATCAAGTATGTTAATTATACTTGATAGCGATACTGAACTCAAAACCAAATTCATCCCGTAGGAAATGAACGATGCGGGCACTATGAAGGATAATATGTTTATACCTCCAAACTTCCATTCAGTTATCGTGAATAAGTGATATGAATTAGCCATTATGTGTAAAACAAATAGATAAAATACAAAGTTAAATATTCCAAGTGTAAGAACATTGAGGGGTAAGAAAATTATCTTGGCTAAGGGACGGATGAGCACAAACACAAGAGTAAGTACAAAAGCAGTTTTTCCAAATTGTTCTACTGTTTCGGGAAGGATAAAGCCCTTATTCCAATAAGAAGTGATAAACAACGCAAAACATGAAAATATGAATATCCGAAAAGGATGTCTCATATTTTAATGATATCATGTTAAAAAATTACTTAATTAAAGTAATTTTTCGATCGGACCAATGTATGGTACCTTTTTGCAAACCTATGCGCTTCGTCTCGGAGCTGTTGTAACAGTCGGAACCCTAAATGATCGGTTCTGGGATGAATGGTTTTAGTTCCATTTGATGTAAGATACACGATCCGATCCGGCCGTTTGGCAAGTCCAATTACGCGACAATGTATATCGAGTTTTTTCAATTCCCTTTCAACGGCTACCACCTGCGGAGATCCCCCGTCAATGACGAGAATATTGGGAACTGGCCAACTATAAGCAAACCTTCTTTTCATTACCTCGGAGATCATTTTCATATCGGAGACTCCTTCCGTGTGAATTTTAAAACGTCGATACTGTGATTTATCAATCACTCCACCAGTTGCAACCACCATTGACGCGGTAGCGTGTTGCTGCATGAAGTTGCTGATATCGTAGCACTCAATACGCGTGAGTTCACTTGCAGGTATTCTAAAAAGTGATGCAAGTTTAGTTAAAGCATCTTCATAATTATATGTAGTAACTAGGTCAAATGATGCAAAAGAACGAAGATGAATAAGATTTTCCAAACTTAACAGTTTATTGCGTACTTCTATAGCTTGCTCATATTGTTGCGTTTTTTTATGAGAATCAAGTTTTTTTTGTAGTTTGTGTTGTAAGACGGTCCAGTTACCTTTCAATATGTGTACAACATTGGAAATAGAGCTTCTATATTGTTTTTTAACACTATCATAATTAGTATCCGTAATAATACCTGGACATGGAGTGCATAGACCAATATGGGAGTAAAAACAGGGCTTTTTTAATGGTTGCTTTGCCATACAGAACGGGTAAATAGTACGAATGCTTTTCAGAAGAAAACGCACCGATCTAGTTGAGGAAAACGGACCAAAATAGAGGGATTTACCATCATTTTCTTTCCGCACAACTGAAATTCTAGGAAATGGATCTTTATCTGCAATTTTTATATAGAGATAACTTTTGTCATCACGCCAGAGTACATTATATTTAGGTTTATACTGTTGAATATGTTTCGATTCTGCAAGAAGTGCGGTAAATTCAGAATTACATATGAGAAACTCTATTGTATCGCTGTTTTCATAAATCGCTTTTTCTTTATCGTCAAATTCAGCTCGTTCTATATGTTGTTTAACCCGATCATGGATATCGATTGATTTTCCAATGTACAAATATTCCTTATCTTTCTTAAAAAAATAAAGGCCTATCGCATGAGGAAGCTGATCGATTTGAGATTTAGGTATCATTTTTTTTTCTAAAAAGGAGCATCAATACAACTAAGCCAATTAGCATTATACCAATTGGCAGAATAAACTGACGTAGTTTAGGAATAAAAGTTGGAACTGTAATTGGATACGGAATTGATTTATTTCCCTGATACATAGCCGATAGTGAGACTGATTTCATTAAACTCACTCCTTCTGGGATAAATTCTATATCTAATTGCATACGCTCTCCAGGATAGAGTGAATCAATAGTTACTGACGGTTCTCGTAGTTTTCCACCCTCAAGCACTATATCCACCTCTTCATTCCACAGTGCAACGTTACCGTTATTAACTATTGTCATCTTTGTTGAGAATACCCCCGGTTCTGTAGTTGGAATACCAAGATTTGCAAACGAAACATCAACTACTTGTTTTGTTACTTCTGCGTTAGTTGTTGGTTCGACTCGAACAAAAGTACCTCCGGGCTTGCTTTTATAACTGCCTGCAGGATACGGATAGTCTGCTTGCTTGCCGTGCACTGCAAAAACGATGTGATTTACATCAAAGGAGTTAAAGTAGTCGATGCCTGATGTGTCTTCCCACGTAGGATCAATGGGGACCCAAATTCGTTTTGTTTCATCATAGTATTCTACCCATGAATGTAAAATATCTGACTCGCTTTGAACTGGTCTTAACTCTTCTTCTTGGGCAAAAGCAAATCCCTGAATTTCTCGTATTGCGATACGGTTACTCCGTGCAGATGCTACAAGCAGATCGGAATATTCCGTACAAACAGCCTGATCGGGAAACCGAATGGCATCAGCAGCACCCATACGTGAGTTACCCGTAAGTATCCTTCCAAAGTTATAACTTAACGTATTCAAAACATACGTATAATGATCGCGAATGTTACTACTTCGAACAGGGGGGCCGGAGGGGAGTTCCCAGTACTTTTGCTTATTAAAAAGAGACTGTTTTTGTTTTTCATATAAAGATCTTGCTGTTTCAATAAACTCCTCGCGTGGATTGGCAAAAACTTCCGCTTGACCTCTAAATGCAATTTTTTTTGATTCCTGCGGTTTGAGATAATATCTTCCCATCATATTTCCATCTATATCACTAAACACAAGATCAGGTCTTGGATCTATGGAAGCTACGTAAACCTGCTGATATAAAGTTTCTGGTGGAAATGCAACATCTGTATACACTTGATACAAATTGGGATTCATAAGTTCATAGGTTAAATCAAGATTATAACGCTGTGACTGGCCAAAAATTGCATAAATTGATTTACCTTTTACAGAATTCCATGTTACTTTATCAAATGTGATATTGTCAGGTAGTGGTTTGCTCAGAGATAACTTTTTATTTTTTCCGGGCGGTAAATAAAACGTAACCGTTTGATTAGTAGAAGAATTTGTGGGCATCGTGGGGATAAATACTTCCCACACTGTGCCTTTTTCTCGAAAAATATTTTGTTGTTGAAAGTCTAAATACAGCGTATTAGTTTCATTTAATCCTGGAGTAGGATCGTTAAAGGTTAGAGCAACATCAGTAAACCTATCTTTATCAGTGATTTTAGGGATAATAGCACCTTTATTATCCCGCGCAACAATATTTCCAATTGCAAAGGATTTCGGAAAAGAAAGGGTAAACGTTTTAATTACTAAATCAGGTTTCGTATTGGTAAGACGTATTGTATACGCCGCTTTTGTATATCCTTGGGAATCATTCTCACGGACATAATACTCAGTTTCATATGATGTTTTAAAGTCTGCTGCGTGAACCTGTTCCTTAAACAGTACGAAGAAGCAGAAGAGTATGATACATACTAAAAAATTTCTATTTGTAATCATTGCTTGCTTTCAAATTTCAAATGACAAATTTCAATAGCGCAAATGACGCTCAAATGATTAAAATTCAAGACTGAACTAAAAACATATATTTTTGAAATTTACCATCCATTTGTGTGACTTATTTCAGATATTTCCTTGTATACGACTGCTCTACTTTCATAATACCACGTAAATCCCCTTGATAAACAATCTGACCTCCAGCTTCTCCCCCCTCAGGACCAATATCAATGATGTATTGACAGTTTTTAATAATATCGACATTGTGTTCAATTATGATGACTGTATTTCCTTGATCCACTAATTTGTGCAGGGTATACAAGAGTTTCTCTGTATCTTGCATATGAAGTCCGGTAGTGGGCTCATCAAGAATATAAAGCGTTTTACCGGTATCTCGACGTGAAAGTTCATCAGCTAGCTTAATCCGCTGTGCTTCTCCGCCCGAAAATGTTGGCGCAGGTTGACCAAGAGTAACATAGCCTAATCCGACATCAATGAGAAATTTTAATTTTTGAAAAATACGAGGATGATTAGTAAAAAACTGTGACGCCTCAGTAACAGTCATTGCAAGCACATCAAAAATAGTTTTTCCTTTAAATTTTACCTCGAGTGTCTCTGTATTGTATCTATGCCCATCACACACATCACACGTTACATAGACATCGGGCAAAAACTGCATTTGGATTTTGATAACTCCTGCACCTTGGCATTTTTCACATCGACCACCCTTCATATTAAAGGAAAACCGCCCCTTTTTAAAACCACGAGCTTTTGCTTCAAGTGTTTCTGAGTAAATTTCGCGAATCTCGTCAAACATACCGGTGTAAGTTGCTGGATTTGACCGCGGCGTCCTACCAATTGGAGACTGGTCTACAAGATAAACTCGTTCAATGTAGTGATATCCTAGCAGTCTCGTAAAATCACCCATGGTTTCTTGATAATATCCATCCATTTGATATTTCAGTGCGGGATACAGCGTTTCGGTTATAAGCGTAGATTTTCCTGATCCAGAAACTCCAGTGACTGCTATCATGTTGCCAAGCGGTATTTTAATATGTGCGTTTTTTAAATTAAACTGAGTGGCTCCTTGAAGCTCGATCCAACCTCGCTCTGTTTGCAGTTTACGCTTTGTAACCGGTATTTTTTTAGAACCGGATAAGTAAGCTCCTGTAAGCGACTTCCCCTCTTTCATTACATCCTTAAGATCTCCCGAAGCAATAAGGTAGCCACCTTCTTTTCCTGCTTTCGGACCAAGTTCAATCATGTGATCTGCATTTTCTATTGTTTCTCTATCATGTTCTACAATTACTACAGTGTTGCCGATATCACGCAGATGTTTAAGTGTCCCAATAAGCGCATCAACATCACGAGGATGAAGCCCAATGGATGGTTCATCCAGAACATACAAAACTCCGGTAAGACCACTTCCAATTTGAGATGCGAGTCGAATACGCTGCAATTCTCCGCCCGAAAGCGTTTTTGCTGCTCGATTAAGTGTTAAATATGCAAGTCCCACATTAGACAGAAAGGAAATACGTGTGGCTATCTCTTTAAGTATCATTGTTCCAATCTCCGTTTCATACTGATTGAGTTTCTTTGGTAATTCTTCTTTAACATACGGATTTAACTTGGCAATTGACATTTCGCACATCTCCATGATATTTTTCTCTCCGATGGTTACCGACAGCACCTCGGGTTTAAGTCGTTTTCCCTTACAGGAATCGCATCTTTCTTCACGAAGATACCTACCCGCTTCAAAATCTTCACCATTGGTCTTGGATTCAAAAAATCGTTTTTCAAACTCGTTTACAAGCCCAAGAAATTTCTCATGGATGACGGTTTCTTTCCCAAATCTATTTTGACCAACCACACGATATACCGTTTGCGTACCATATAAGAGAATTTTGAGTAATTTTTCATCAAGAGTACCAAGCGGAATATTCATGTCGATTCCCTCCTCTTCGCACATTTGTTTCAGGAGCCGAACATACCAAGTATCTTGAAAATAAACCTTATTAAACGGCAGAATGCCCCCTTCGTTTATGCTTAATTTTTTGTTCAAAATAAGATCTGGATCTACTTTAAATAATGTTCCCAGACCCTTACACTTTGCACATGCACCAAGCGGAGAATTAAATGAAAACATGCGAGGCTCGATTGGAGGAAGAGAAAGATGACAATTCGGACATGAAAAATGTTCTGAAAAAAGCGTCTCATTTAAACCCTTTAGTGTCATAAGACCATTTGATAATGACAAACTCTGTTCGGCATCCGTTACAATTCGAGACCGTAACTGCGCCATAAAAACCGCATCTTTAATTTCTTTATGAGTAAGGTAAAAACTGTCTATAACTACATCGACACTGTGTTTGTTAGTTTTTATCAGACTAATTTCATCTTTTTGCAGAGAGAACTGCTTGTTATCGACATACACTTCCGAAAAACCTTTGGAACGAATATTGTCAAACAGGTCTTTAAACTCGCCTTTCTTTTGTCTTACTATGGGTGAAAGAAGTTTGAATTGGATGGATTTGTTTTGTTGTC
>CAZLSE010000051.1:6426-11394 GCA_964562055.1 uncultured Gammaproteobacteria bacterium | reverse complement strand
CAAACACCTGCCCATCAAGGTCATGATCAAGGAAATAATAATCAAATGGACCAAAGTTGATAGTGGCATCTTTGGCATCTGGTACATTGGTGAAAAAATAGAGATCATGTTCGTTCAATTTTCGCTTAAAAATGCCAATCCTGTTAGGGTCATCTTCAAGAATCAATACTTTCACTTTTATTCTCCCATTCATGATATTTGACTACAAATGATGATGATAATCGATTAATAACTTCTTCGATTAAAGCCTTTTTGTCATCTTTATAATAATCTGCATAATATGTAAATCGTCTGCCAGCCATTATCATTAGTTCGTTTTTAGGGAACTCTGGCAATAATTTTCGTAATATTTTACATGCCCTAGAACTCACATTTTCATATGATTTATTTTTGCAAGTAGAAAGTGATTCATTGAATGAATAGTCAACAACGGAGGATTCGGTGAGACTTCCATATTCAAATAGGCATCCAGCCTTATAGATTGACCGTAAGGACGTTCTTTGTTCAACCATAATGTATTATACCATAAATTATGCTAAATTCTACTCCATATCTTAAACAAGATAAAAGGAACGGGCTATGTTTTTAGCATAGTTTAATACGGAGGATCAGAATGCCGAAGGATTCAAATAAACTCTCTTTTAACAGTATCGAGATTGGGGATGTGCTGTACCTTGAGAAAGACCTTGGTACGCTGATAAAAATGTATTTTTTTGTCTATGATAAAACACCCACCAGAATCTATTACTCAACCTATGAGTTTAAGAACGATATCGGCATTTTTGAGCGATCGGACAAAGATGAAAAAGGGTTTAAAAGAGGGCTTATTTCTGATGCTTCGCCTGCGCCAAAGGGTGATTTAGTCAAGCAATTACTTATGGCAAAAGACATTAAGAATATTGACAAATAATTGAATTTATGTTCATTCTATGATATACTATATATGGGAAGGAGGACGATATGGCTAACGATAAGTTCCGCCACGCAACCGTTGTACACGTTAAGAACGGTCGGGTTGTCCTCAAAGACGACAGTGGTCACTATGAAACCATTGTTCACAAAGACGACCCAGAAAAAATCAGCATCACCGTCATCGAAGACAATGATGCTGATAAGAAAAGCGAAGAAGAAAACTAATCCTTCATTTCACTCAACATTTTCCCCAAAAACGATTCAAATGTAGCCTCATTTTTTTCCTCGTCAGCGGTTAACACCATGACATGTTTAGCATCGTTTGGCACGAGATAATCTCTTTGCTTCGCTCCAACCAATACATAAAGAATGTTATCAGGAGTGTCTTTATACAGTTTCGATCCTTGAATGTTTGCAACTGAATTAAATCCGCCGTCCGTAATACAAATCAAGAATGGAACCTTCTTTTTTACGTTCTTAAGTGGCGCCTTGATAACACTGGTTTTTTCTTTCTTAGATGATAAATACGGTAAATCAGCAACGGCAAAAGTTTCACCGTCAATTTCAATTGAACCATCCGCCATCTTTTTGCCACGAATATTCCAATTGTGTCGCTTACCTTCATTTTTATCTACTTGTACAGCGCCAGATATTTTAAAGGCAATGCTATCTTCGTTATATATAAAATAATCTTGACCATTAATTTGTGAAACAAAAATATCATCTAATCCTGCGAGAAGCGAATTAAATCCTGTACCTCCACGACCCTGCACTTCAATAAGATTCATTTTACTTGTTTCTTTTGTAAGTGGTGTCCAAGGCACTATTGGCAATTGTAAGGCATCATCAAAATATATTCTGACGACTCGTCCCGGATATGATCCAGAAGTTTTGAAGTGTTGGGCGGCTTTATTTACCAAACTTATACCAAGAGTCATTTCTTCTGGACCCATTGATCCTGAAGTATCAATTGCAATAAACAATAAAGGAATCTCGAATTCATCTTTTATTGTTCGCGGCATATTAACTGATATTTCTCCGGGAATGTTGTATGTTCCGGGATTGAATCGTCTTGTCGCAACAGATTTTTGTTTGGTCTTCAAGTCTGTGAACAACGCCTTAAATTTATTCAATCGTCGTTTTATTTCCGCGAGGATGGTTGGAAATGAATCTATTTCAACAAGACCCTTAATATATTCTTTTGCCGCATTAGTTCCAAATCCACCCATGCCATCAGCCAAACCCTGAGACTTTGCCATCTGATTTCCGGCATCGGATGCACGACGAAGAACTTCCTTAGCGCTTCCTTCAAGCCCTTCTTCACCAGTTGAAAGCCCGTTCTTTTTAGCCATGTCATGAATGGCTTTGGTTATATCAGCGGCTGTGTCTTCATCTTCTGCCATGCCTTCACCAGCAGTGCGACCACCAGAGACCTTTTCAATTTTTGCCTTTTTCTCAGTACCAGATTTTCCGGCACCAGAGCCAGAACCTTCCTGCCCTTCTTCGCCTTCACTACCGCTTTGACTGCCTTGCTGATCACCACCTTGTGATTGTCCATCTTCTCCGGGCTGGGATTCTCCACCTTCCTTTTTCTTTTTGCCTAAATCTTTTCCATCGATGGACATTCCTTTTCCACCACCTTTGCCACCCTTGCCTTGTTCTTGTTTATCTGAATCCCAAACTGGTTTTACTTTGCTTTTATGTAACCACATTATATTACCTCTCCCTCGTTATTTTATTAAACCAAGATGTTGGTGTTGTAAAGATTTTTTCAACCAGAATTTCTCTGTATCCAAGAACTCTTCTATTTACCCCCAAAATCATATACAGTTTAGATTCAAATTTATTATCAGAAGATGATGAACCACCTGCCATAGCAAATCCGATTCTCGCCTTTGCTGGCGCCAATGCTTTTGCTTCTTGTTCACTAATAACATCAAAATCAACATCTTCGCCGCGAACAGCAGTAACCTTTCCATATTTCCCAAGTTCAGGAATATAGATAGGGTCTCCGACTCGATAGATTACTTCGCTATCTCCTCCATCCCCACCATCACCGCCATCCCCACCTTCATCGCCATCTTCTTCATCATCATTATTTTTCTTTTCATCCATGTACTTATCGTATTCATCGATGTGAGCAAGCATCCATCTAAAATAAGTATCAGAATTCTCTTCCATATCATAGGGATTCTTTTTTGAAATCTCGCTGATAATTACAGCCTTTTCAGCATCAATTCCATACTTCTTAAATAGTTCGGCATTTCTTTTTGAAAGCATACCACCTTGAATAAACTTGTATCCAACAGTACCACCAAGCTTAAAATTGGTATCAAGGAGTTCCTGATTGTTTACAGCATCTGCCGCAATGTTGTGGATTTTGTGCATTTCTTTTGTTGGGCTTTCTACACCAACAATTTTTCCAAATCGAGTCAAATCGCCCTTTAAAATGTGGTCAATTTCATGGGCGATGAGAAAGTTCAATTTGCCTAGAGAAGAATATGGTATGTCATCTTCATCCATTGTACCATCGGTCCAGCTCTTTGCCTTGCCGTCTTTAATAAGTTCTTCAAATCCATCTATTTGTTTATTGACGAATTGCGGATTATATGCGAGACAAAACTTCTTTTCAATTTCATCAAAAAATACACACGCGGTTTTAATTGAGGTTGATTTACAATATGTACAATTTGATGGCTGTAAAAGTTGAAAAACTGTTGGATTGTATTTACGGTACATGGTAAGCAACTTTCGGATCGCAGGATGTGGCTCTGCTACAGGAATAAATCCTTGCCTTCGAAGATATGCATTTTTTATATCATACAGATTTTCGCTTGCACCAGTATCAATATCGTTCCCGCCAACCTTAATGGTTTGTTTTTCACCATCTGCTTCGAAAAGAGTTTTATCAATAATATCTAATAGTTTCACCATTATGCTACCTCTTGAAAAACTGTGTGCCATATATATTATAGCACACAGTTTATTTTATTGCAACTTTTCGAATAGATTCATGAAACCGCGAGAAACATCATCCAAGTCTTCTGTCTTGTTCTTTGATCCAGCAGGGCGGCCGCGTTTTTTAGGTGCGGGTTGTTCACCAGAATCAGATTTCTTTCCGGCACCACTAAGATGATTGTCAATGTCAGCAAAGAAATCATCCATACTGCTTACTGCTTTTTTCAAGGTTGATGTTTCTTCAGCGGATTGAGTTGCTTTGGCGGCTTTATCGGAAACATTGATTATAACCTTTCCAATTTCCCTCGCAAACTCAGTCTTCAATTTATCCTTGCTCAACATGTCTACAATTCCATTGACACGAAGATCAAGAACTTCAATTACTTTGTCAATGTTTTCAGCAACAAACAAATAGATATCTGCTTCGTCTCCGTTCAACTTATCCTTAACCGCTTTTACATTGATGTATTGGTCAAGGTCCATTTTTCCTTTTTCAAGTTCAAGAAGTTTCTTTTTGGTTGCTGATACAAAGTCTCTATAGGTATCATAGTTGTTTAACAACTGTGCAAGTCTACCTTGGAAATCAGAGCGAACATCCAAAATCCTCTTGATTGCAATGTTTGCATCATTTGCCTTACTTTCATCTTCATCATAGGCAGTTTCTTTCATATCTTGGATGGACTTTATTTGGTTAGGAGTAAACTCGCTAAATGCCATAAGAGCAACTTCAGAATCGAGAATGCGTCCCTTCTCTCGCTCTCGCTTATAGAATCCAAGCATATCGTTTACAAAAGCGTCTTGGTCTTCTTTTGTTTTAGTGGCGATTGCAGGGGCACCAATTTGCAGATAATATTCTTGGTTTACAAGGAAGTAATATTCAGGAGCAGAATTATAACCTTTTGTTTCCCAGTTCTTAACGAAATGGTCAACTGGTTTATTTACTTGCAACTTGGTTGATAATGGAGCGCCATAGAGGAATGCATTCATGAAATCATATAATGCGTGTTCCTTCATGGTATTTGAAAGTTTGTTCAACTCACGAGCAGATTGACCCAATACAATGAAATCGCTTCGCTCACCAGTTTCTCCACCAGCACC
>CAZLSE010000051.1:0-6416 GCA_964562055.1 uncultured Gammaproteobacteria bacterium | reverse complement strand
ACAGGAAGTTGGAATGATCCGCCAGTTGTCTTTGCACCAGTTTCAGCCTGTTTACCCTGCACAACTTCTTTATACCACTTGCTGTTTTCAAATTCGCCAGTATTCCCCAAGGCTCGATATTTTTTCCAGTTTTCAATAATTGGAGCAAGTTGTCCGCCCATTTTAAATCCATAAACCTTATCGTCTATTGGATTTTTAAAGGTTGTAAACTTACCCAACTCTTCCATTTCACCAGTAATGTTGTCTTTGGCAGTCAAATTACCAAACTTAAGCGTTCCGCCTAAATCCTTTTTCCAATCTGCTTCTTGGGCTTCTTTTCTGATTTCATCATCAACACCAAGAGCGGATCGTAATTTTTCAGATGCTGACTTTAAATGCCAAGCGTCATTTTTGTCTGTCTTATATCCTTTGCGACCAGCATCTGCCATAGTACGAGCGATGTCGGAGCGAGGATCATATTTCATGATATAAGTAGATCGGATACGTTGGAAAATGGTTTCCGCAATTGGCTTAACATCTTCAGAGTCAATAACTCCGTCACCAGCATTACCGGCGAGAATCATTCCAGTTTTAATTGGAACTATATATCCATCCAAAACGCCTTTATGTACAAAGTTCATTACAACATTGTAAACCTCTTGTGGTGCGCGGTTGAACTCATCGAAGAAGATGATATATTTACCATTTACATCATCACGATTCGGCAATTTCTGCGGAGGAACATACTTCATTACGTCCCTTCCCTTTTCATCTTTTTCAAGTTTAGGAAGACCTTTTACGGTGAAGTCCTGTTCACCAGCCAACTCCCATGTTGCTACTTCAAAGCCAAGCCCCTTGGCGGCATTAATAGTAAATGTCTTGGAAATACCGGGAGGTCCAATAAGAAGGAAACTTGGAAGAGGGGCACTATCATCGCTTCGAGCATCGATTCTCTTAATGAATCGTGGCATTATCTGAGCAATAAATTTTTCAATGGTAACTTCAGGAGAGTTGATACCTGTAATTGCATCTCGTTCACCAGCTTCAATATCAGCCTGTCGAACATAATCAGCCAACTTAGCATCGGCTGAAGCAATTTCATCTTCAGTTGGTTCACCCGTGTGATCAGGTCCAAAAACTTCATTAAGAAGTTCTTTTGATAGTTTCATCAAAAATGCTTCTGGGATTGGCTGGGTGGTTCCCTTGAGTTTATTATTGATAAACAATATTGGATTTTCAGTTAAATCTTCGGTAAATTCAAAATTGCCAGATGGGCTATAGAATCCAGTGATAAGCGTTCCGGTTTTAGGATCAGCATATCCCTGCCAATTTTTGTTTTTGAATGAAAGCAGGAATTGTCCAAACTTCTTCACCTGCTGAACGACTGCACCACCAAGTTTTTTGGAGATTGTGCTAACAACCTGTGCAATTTTCGCTCCGAGTGATTTTAGACCGGATGCAATTCCTTCAGCCATCAAATCAGCCTGAGATTCATTCAACATGTGATAATCACGAACGAGGATTCTCTTTACATCCTCCTTCGTAACTACTCCATATTTTATATAAATCTCTTGGATAATTTCTGTTTTATTCATTTAGGTCTCCATTTATCCTCAATAGTAAAATGCCCCCTTATGTCGGGGGCAAATAAGTCAAGTTCTTTTTCTCAAGTTACATCTTCATCATGCCAAGTGTCTGTACTCCGCCGTCAACTGGCTGTCCAGTAACAATTTCTACACATCGCTTAAGGCAATTCTCGAAATCGTATTTCTGAGCATCAACAAAGAACCAGTTCTGCATCTTGCTTGTACCGGGTCCATCAATCTTGGTAAGGGTTGGAATGTTGGCTTCATTAAGGCTGAGTCGATAGTTGCCATTGTTCTTGACGCCTTCGCCACTGAACATTTGCTCAGAGAGATTCATAAGCCTAAGCATTTCCTTAACGGAATTCTTGCCTTCGGTCTTGGTCTCTTCTTCTGGTGCTGGGGTAGCAGGAGCTTTCTTTGCGGCAACCTTGGAGGCTACAGCGGCATTTCCTTCAGCAAACATGGCGATAACCCAAGTATTATCATCAAGTTCAAGAACTACTGCTCGCTTGCCATCGTATTCCTTCTCGGGAACATATCCCCAGCGGAACTTCTGGTCTGCCTTCTCCAAGAACTCGAACGCCGGTCCAGAAAGGGCTTCAGTCAAAGGCTTGGCTGAAGAGTTCATGTTGTCCAAAAAATTTCGAATATCCATATAAGTATCTCCTTTGTGTTGGTGGTCCATTTTTAATATCTTTGTACTCAATATTAAAAACTGAACTATTTTTTACAGAATCTGATTATTATTTATCTTACTGAGGAACTGGGAATAGTTCACAATTCTATCAGGATGATTTAAATCAACAATTGATGCGTCATAAGGTAAACTGTCGTGGGTAAGAACCATGCCCTTTTTAAATTTGGGTATGTTATTTTCTACCAAAATTGATTCTTTCATGGTGTTTTCTGATATTTCGGCATCAACTAAGCGTATCAATTCTTGTACTGATCCAACTATGTTTATTTGATTGATGTTTTCTGCGACATCTTCCAATATAAGCGTTGAGGTATTTTTAACTGACCTGATTTTGTTGGCGTGGTTGTTGAAAATGATTGTCCATTTAACGTCAGGCACCGATGAAAGACTAAGTTTTATTCTGATAGTTTCATCTTTATTTTTACCCAACACCTCATATGTTGTTGATGCTAATTCCATTTTACACCTTATGCTTTATCTTTATAAATCTAAATCTTTTGTTTCAATGTATGCGATTTCTTCTTCATCGAATTCGTAATACATTTCTTCTAGCATCTCAAATAACTTGTCTTGCTCTTCTTGACATTCTGTTTGATCGCATTTTCGCTTTAACTTTAAATATTTTTTTACTTTGGGGTTCATTTGTTGCTCCGTTTGTTTCAAGTATCTTAAAAGTAAACCTCAAAAATAAACATTAATTTGTTTTTTCCAGTAGGTTATCTATTTTGTTATAAACTCGAAAAACATCTGTCAAATCTGTATTGATCATTATTGCCATATCATGTGGACTTAAATTATAATCATTTGTCAATTTTATTAAAGTATGAATCATTTGCATAAGTTCTCTGTCTTCAAACCGCTGTGGTTTTGACCCAATCTTATTATATTCTTCTAGTTGCTTTTCATTGATGTTATCTCGCAGGTACTCATTTTCAGCCTTCACCTTGATAAATTGCTTTTGAAGTTCCTTAATTACTCGCTTTGCTAATTGCAGTTCTGTCATGGCTATCTCCTTAAACTGTTTTTAAGATTGGTGAGAAATGTAAAAGACCTCCTTTTAAAATATCTTTCCTGTAATAATAGAAAGAGGCTCCAAAAGGAGCCTCTTTTCATTCTTTTAATTCAGTTGCCCAATAGGCATCTGATATGAAGGCATCCCAATTCTTATACTTCTTTGTATCTTTGGGAACCTCAAATGCGGCAAATGCTGTTGGTTTAACCGGTTTTTTCAAGAGCTTCATTTTTGCCTGTTCTGGCGTCTGACAACCCTTTTTATTGTTGCACTTGTAACAAGAGCAAACAAGATTGTCCCAAGCGTTGATACCACCTTGCGCTCTTGGAATAACGTGGTCAATCGTTAATTTTTCCGTTGGGAATTTCTTGCCACAAAACTGGCAAGTATTTTCATCACGGAGAAAAATGTTTTTTCTGCTTAATCTGATGGGCTGGCGATATGTCTTATCATATGAAAGAGAGCGAATTATCGTCGGAGCAATAATTGAAAATCCGTTTGATCCGATTAATTCATCACAGTCATCCATATCATCACATTCTCTTTTTAATGAAGAAATTTCAGCCCACGAATCAAGATTATATCCAACAAAGGCTTCATTTTCGACAGAAACAATTTCAGCCTTCAGATTAATGAGTTTTTTAAGTGCTTTTCGTACAGTAGTTATGTTTATTGGTTCATAGTTCTTGTTTAATACCAATACTCTTGAGTCTAATACCTCAACCATGAAGTCCCCCTATTGTAATAAAGGTTTTATTAATCCTTCTAATTTTGCTTTTGGCATTCCGCCATTGAATCGATGCGCAACTTCCTTGTCTTTAAAAATCAGGAATGTTGGAACAGAGGTCACATCAAATTCATTCGCTAAATTGGGGTGTTGATCTACATCGACCTTTACTACCTCAACTCTGCCTGTATATTCTGTGGAGATGGCATCAATAATCGGTGACATCATGCGACAGGGCTGACACCAAGTGGCGTAAAAATCCACGAGTACGACTGAGTTTTCAGAAAGCGTCTTTTGTAAATCCATGATTGGCTCCTTTATAGAAATATGCATTTTAATGCAAGTTTCCAAATATAAAATTGCGTTAAAAAAAGACCGAGACTCATGTCCCGGTCTTGAGTCGAAATTATCTTGTCTATCAATCAAGAAATCGCAACTTTGCTCGGGCTTTTGCTTTAGCTTCTTCGTTCATTACAACACGGCACCAAGTGGGAAGGTAAATGGTGGCATGGTCTGGATGGGTGATGTTGCCGCGAACATAAACCGTTGCATCTACCATCCTCGATTGCCATCCACTTGTGTGACCTTTGGATTCAAGAATTTGCTTCGTTTTATCATCCACACCTTCTTTCGCTACTCCCCAGTGAAACCAAAGAACCTTACCATTCATTCGCACGAGTTCTTCGCACATGTGGGGCTTTGACCCAGTGCGTAATATCGGTTCATTCTTTAACACGAGAAGCGGATCGGCGACAAAATTCTCAGCGGGAAGAAAGAACCATTCTCCTTGTCGCTTCCATGCCTTGTTGTGTCTTTTGTTCTTTTCCTTTTTCCTCAAATCCTGAGAAACACGGTGAACATCGCTGGGCTTCAGCGCATCCATTGCCTCATCAATGTTTTTAGCGTGTGCTTCTTCTGGTATAGCGGCAACAAACCAGTGTCGTTCATCATGTCCGCAAAGGAATTTAGAAATCTCTGCTCTCTGAAACCTTTCGGTTTTAACCTCTTCTTTTTTTACCATTAAGAGCAGGTGTCGTTTCTCTGGACTGATATCAATTACTTCAAAGGTATATTCAGGATTATCGTAATTTGAGATAATGAATTGTTCGACCTTTTTTTCAGTTTTAACATCGATGTCGGGAGTAGTAGATTGTCTCGCCCAGAAACCCTTAGTGCGTCGTTCCATTAATTCTACAGTTGCACCAATTTTTTCAAAGCGGGCCACCAATGCTTCAGTAGTCATATGGCCTCCGATTTTCTATGAGTATATCATAAAGTATGCTTTTTTCAAATACTATTTGGAAGTTCCGTATTCATCCCATAGTTTATCATATTTGGAAATCTTATCAAAATACCCAAATCGTTCTAGTATTTTGTAAATTATATTATTCAATGATTCATTCGGCGATTTAGTTTCAATTGAAATTAAAAACTGAGGCTCATAACCATCTTCAAAGGCTTCTTGCCTAAAGGCTCGGGCAAGGTGATGCGCCATACCTAAAGCATCAAGGTCGGCTTTGATTTCCTGCTCTTTCATTGCGATACGAACGTTCAAA
The DNA here is from genome assembly GCA_964562055.1 of uncultured Gammaproteobacteria bacterium. Lineage (GTDB taxonomy): Bacteria > Patescibacteriota > Microgenomatia > UBA1406 > GWC2-37-13 > JAKBEU01. Next base: position 859 of record CAZLSE010000051.1, on the reverse strand, counting down.
TCATCATGATCAATACCAACATCTTTATCTGTTAAATATTCTTTATATATTTTTATTTCTTCCAAGTCTCTATCAAGTTCAGCAATTTTATTATCGATTCCATACATAAAAAACTTTGCAATTTCAAGACCATAATTATATGGAACTTTGTAATCACTTTTTTCTGGCTTTTTAATCCACTTATCATTAGTAACATCATATGAAGAGTCGGCGGCTTTTACCGCTGAATCATTAGTTACTAAATAATAGTTGATTGGATGTTGAGTTTTAGGAAGCATGTTGCCATTTGGCAACAGTTTCCAAATTTCTTTCAACTTATCTTCATCAATATTTACTTGAACATTTACATCGACATCAGAAGTTTTAGAATATTGGTATCCAGCAGAAGAGCCTATCATGACCATTCGTACAATCTGGTCTTCTTTAAACTCAAGTTCTTTCCACCAAGAAACAAAATTATCTGTAATTATTTTTCTAACTTCTGGCTTCATTTTTTCATTCGAAAAAATATCAGAACAAAGGTCTTTATTTACTGGATCAAGAACTGATTCCTTAAGTGTCTGGTTCTTAAATGAAATACCTTCAAATAAATTACCAAGTGATTGGGATTTCCGTGGAGGCGTTGGCAATTTAGGCTCCTTGGCTTCTTTTATTGATTTATTAAAATCCATTGATATCTCCGTTTTTATTATCTTATGAATATTATCTTATTATTAAACAAAAAAGGCGGCTTTCGCCGCCCTTCGCCTTACGATTAATCCGTGGCTCCTTAAAGGGCGCGGTTTTCACCGCCCATTGGATATTTAATCCACGGGGATCATAACACTTGATGCTGAATCTTCAAAGCCAGAGGGCATTC
>CAZLSE010000050.1:3402-11410 GCA_964562055.1 uncultured Gammaproteobacteria bacterium | reverse complement strand
AATAGCAGTTGGCCATACATCCCGGACTTCAAAAACAAAAGCGGATCTATACCTTCTTGCAATCAATTCCGCTGCCCAACCAGCACCGAGAGGGACTGATGGGCCAATTACAACGTCTGGCTGGTCTTTCAATTTTTTTGCCACCTGGATAGATCGAACTGCATTAGAGATCATATTTAAACCACGCCAGAAACCATTCCCTTTGTAAGGAATTGTTTTCAGCCATATTACTCTTACGCCATCAACGCATTCAATTCTCCAATTTTCATATGTCTTAAGACAGTCTTCATGAGTCCAGTGACATATACTATTTGTAAACATTGTCACTTTATGGTCAAGCTTCAGGAGTTCTTTGGAAAAACTATAAGTTCTTGCAGAACGACCTCTTGGCTGATCATGCGCCGACAGATACCAGATATTCACAAAACACTCCTTGGCCTTAGAAAAACTGAGTCGCGATCGCGTACTCTAATCAGATGAGAATAGTTTATACTATTTATTTCATTCTTTGCATAACAAAAGTTTCGCGATTTTTGCATAATAATTTCTACCATCACCTCAACATAAATGCCTGTGATCGGAACAAATTTCAGAAGCTAAACAAGTTAGACATAGACTAGTTTTGCATTCCCATGCTATGACAGCGACTTGCTGAAAGCTTTCCTGAAGGCAAAAAAGCTTCACACTGCTTTGACTTATACTTTATTAGCCTTTGCCTTATATTCTATAAGCTTTTGATAAAGAGCCAAAAGTTTATTTTCTTCATTTTGCCAGTTATACAATTTCGCAACCGCCATTTGCCCGTTCTGCCCCATTTGCAGAGCCAAATCAGGGTGCTCATACAGCCAGTCGATAGCCTTGGCAATATCTTCAGGATTCAAAGGATCGACACAAATCCCACAATTATTACCTTGAACAATTTCTCGCCATAGTGGAAAGTTAGAACATATAACTGGCAAACCTGCTGACATGTATTCAAACAGCTTTATTGGAAGCGATTCAACGTAATTTGAAACAGGCCAAAGTGTAACAAGACCAGCAAAAGAGCTAGACAATATAGATTTAACGCCATCTCTATCTTGAAAACCCAAATATTGAATTCTGTTCGGGTGCTTATTGCATTGCAACTCACTTAAACCAACTCCGCTTAGATCACCGGCAAGAACTAGCTTAATTGGCTTGTTTGTGAAATCCATTGAACGAATCATTTCATAGCAACCCCGAATTTGCGTGACCCCACCAATATAACAAACTTGGTTACTACTTTGCCTAAGATTGCCTAATTTCAACTCATGTATGATTGGGTAATTGTTGATATTTTCAACATGCGAATTGATTTGTAGAAGCTTACTCTTTATATGAGGAGTGGCAGCAACCAAACAGTCAAAGGCTTTCGCGACTACTCTTTCAAGATAAGAATATAACAATGAAAGAACTTTCAAAATAAAAGGTGTTAAATAAGGCTTTGCAAGCATTTGCTCAGGCACATCCTCATGAAAATCAAATATAATTGTTTTGCCGCGTATTTTGAGCATGTAAGCCACAAGCAAAAGTTCGGGGTCGTGAAAATGATAGATATCGGCATCTAGATGGATAGAGGCTCTAAAAATCTTAAGTGTTGACAAAAAAATCCGCTCAAATATGCTTGTTGGCTTCCCTATATCAAATATCTTAACCCCACTCTTTTCTTCATATCCCTTGCCGTCTGCAACCAATAATGTGACATCGAAACCGGCTTTGGCTAAGGACTCACACATCTTGTAAAAAATTCTTGAATCATGACGTGGGTGAACAGAAGTGAGATGCACAATTTTTATCATTTTTAATACCACCCAGGCGATTGATTTAAACTAAGGCGTCTTCAATAAGTCTGAATTCTAAGAAATCGCATAGAAAATTAATCATATCAAACTTAAATAAGCACTTTCAAGGGCAACAGTTTGAGATTGCCAGCTCAACAAATCCAAATTCTTGAACTCAAAACGAGAAGCTTCGGCAACCATCAAATTTATTGCGGAAACAATAGAATCTTTATCCAATTTACAAGTCATTCCGATGTTAAACTCTTCAACAACCCGATTAATCTCCGGGAAATCAGAAGCCAAAACCGGCAAGCCCGCAAAACTGTATTCGAATAGCTTGTTCGGTAAAGAATAGTAGTCGCTTAAAGAAACATTTTCTATAAGACAAAGGCCCGCATTTGCATTGTTTAACAACTTTACAACGCTGTCATGAGCTACTGGAGCATGAATATGAATTTTATTACAATCCTGAGAAGTCCTATACAAAAAGGCTTCATATTCTCCCCAGCCTATAAAAACAACATGAGCAGAGACGCGATTATCTATGAAACTATCGACAATTTTTTCGATACCACGCCCGCGACATAGTATTCCAACATAGACAAATATAAAACAAGATTCTGGAATTTGATACAAATCATGGAAATACCTTCCAGTCGAATTTGCAATCTTTGAAAATTCTCTGAATAATGGCGAATTTAATATCAACGCACTATTTTTGAATCCAAATTTTTCATTATACCATTCAATTATCTTTGGGCTAACCGAAATAAACAAATCAATAAATCTCCATGCAATTCGCTCAACAAATAAAACAACTAAAGATTCTTTTTTAGTCTGAGCATTTTTATTTGACTCTAATTCATGAGCATCATACACCAATGTAGATTGAGTCAAAATCTTTAAACCTAGTGCGATAGGTAAAACTAACGTATCATGACAATGCACAACAGAAGGCCTAAGTATTAAACCCCTATAAAGGAATTTCAAGAAGATTTCACTGTAAACCAACAAGCGCTTGAAATTCCCCCCTAAGGCATTAATTTGCTTGGATCTAATAATAAAAGAATCAATTTCAACATTCAAAGGCATACAATTGTTTGCAGGCCCGTTCTTTGAACCTATTCCAAAGCCAACGATTCTCAAAGGTTTGCCCATGCTACCAATTGCTTCAAGCTCCTTTAATATACGGCTATCCTTTGAAATGTCTGTATGAGTAAGATGTAGCACAGTTTTCGTTTCCATTTTTTACCTTTCCAATAATAGTAAACGACGCGGAGAGCAGTAAAAGAATAAATAATTCTGATTTCTTCTCTTTAGACAAAAGCCAAACATCATTAAGAGATTAGAGTTAGCTCTGAAAGGCCACTTATTCCATTAATTCTGCAAACCAAATCTAACACGCCAGAATTAAGTAATCAAGCTTAGTAAAATCCCCTTTATAAAACCTTGAAAGAAATAAAGGAAGAAAACAAAAGAAATCACTGCACTCCAATAGCGATGAGGTGAATATTTAATAGGAAAGACATAAAATAGGAAAAAAGGGAGAAAAAAATAACCCCAAACGAGAAAATGAATACTTCCAAAACGAGTTAATTGGCCAGAAAAGAAGTAATATACAGTAAACTGCAGATAGACTCTTATAGAATTGAGATAGCTTGAGTTTGATTTGATTGAACTCAAGAGAAGACTATAGACCCTGACTCCGAACAAAAATATCGCTGATGAAAAGTAGAGACCAATCAAGTCAAATCTCACATAAAATTCTGCAAACACAGAAGACACAGGATTAGACTCCGCATGCAAAGCCTCTTTAAATGGATAAACCGTCTTAATATATTCCCCAAGACCTATCGGCTGAAAAAGAATACATTCACTTGTACTGTTAAGAACATGTATAAAGATAAGCGATTCTGAAGTTAGCCTCTCCATTAAGGGAAATGATAGAAGAAAAAACCAATGTATATTAAAGACTAGACCATAGTTATACAAATACGTGATAAAAAACAGCGTAAGAACAGTAAAAATTGGTAACAATATAGCTTTTTTTATAGTTAAAGTGGCTTTCAGTTCCAAAATTGTAACCAACAATAAAAAAGCGACTAGCTCAAACTTTACCCCCAAAAATAAGAAAAGAAACAAAGACAATGAAAATATGGTTTTCGCAAAACCTTTGTTCTTGTTTGCCATATAAAAAATCGGACAAATAGCATAAACCAAGAAATGAAGGGGGCCATAAGCGTTTTTTTCAATTGCACGCCTAGCCGTAGTGAGAGAAATATCCTTCGAAAAAAGAACTTGTCTGATCATTGAGTTTTCAAAATTAACAATTACATTAACAAAAATAATCGAAAATAAAATTAGAAACAAAAACATTGGCGTGCATTTTTTTTCCCAGTGGGTAAAATATAATTTGCTCCTAATATTAAACAAAGAGAATAGGTAGAAAAGAAAATAATGAAAAACAACAAACAGCTGGAATTTCGCGATCCCAGGATCGTCAAGATTCATTGAATTAAATGCCTTAAAACTATGAAAAACTTCAGAAGTAGAAATAATTGCAGGAAATAGCAAAAAAAGGTTTGAAAAGAGATTATAAAAAAAATACAAACTTAAGTCATTCTTACTACTGAAACTTGACTTAAGATAAAAGAGGTTGACAACTAAAACGAGCAACAAGACGAAAAGCAATTATCTACCCTTACTCTTTCATTGCTAGGGACCTGCTATATATGTCAATGAGCTTTCTAGAAGTCGCTTCCCAGTTGTGCGTCTCAATCACTGATCGGAAGCCCGCCTCTCCAATACTTTGTCTCGTAGAAGAATCGCGCAGTTTCAAAACCTCTTCGATATAGCTATCAATACTTCCAGCTTGAAAAATTCGCCCGCCACCAGTCTCTTTGATTGTGCGCGCTATCGGCTTGCATGAACTGACAAGAACCGGCTTTTTTAACATCATATACTGGAACAGCTTATGCGGACTTGTTGCTTCAGTCTGCTGATTGGAATTATGAGGTACAATACAAATCGAACTTACAGAAATATACGAAGGCACTTTCTCAAAAGGCTGCCATTGCTTAAACTCAACATACTTGCCCACACCCAACTCAGAAACAATACCTTTTAAATCTCCTTCATTGGGGCCTTTGCCAACAAGAAGCAGTCTAGCATTGGGGATCACTTGAACGATCTGCGGCATCGCACGTATAGCGACGTCCAAACCGCGATGTGCTCCAAATCCGCCGATGAAAAGAATGACAAAATAACCAGCATATTCGTCAAGAACTTCTTGTTGAATTGGGATTCTCAAAAAGCTCTTGGAGTCTTCTGTATTTTCAACAATGTGGATCTTATTTGAAGGTATACCAAGTTGAGCCAACCGGTCCATTGCTTCCTTTACAACAACAATTACTCTGTCTGCCAATAACAAGCACCTTTTTTCATATCTGACCCAGCGCCAATAAGGAGAAATTAAATTCAAACAGACCCTCTTCCATAATGGGCGTGTATCAAGATACATTTGGTAAGAATAAACACAATTTTCATGTAAATCAGAAACCACTGGCACCCCATAACGTTTGGCAACGTTTAGAGTCGGCCCTAACATTCTAAGATCATGAACATGAAAACATGAAAACTGCTCTCTTTCATGCAAAGCTGCCAAGAACTTCTCCCATTTTGGATCACGGAAGAACAGCAGGAAAAAAAGCATTTCTAGAATAGCATAAACAGTCTTTTGTCTTTGATAACGTATTATCTTGCAGCCATCAAAATAATCAACATCATTTTTGAAGGTTAGCTTATCGCAAAGAACAGTCAATTCGTGACCAGCTGAAACCAGCGCCCTGGCCTCCTTTTCAACTCTAATGTCTGGAGGAAAATCATGATCAGCCAATAACATGCATATCTTCATAGATAAATTCTTTCAGTTTAAGCAATACAATCTTTTACCATATCATAGTCTAAGCCTAAATAGCAAGTGACTTAAGCTTTTTTCGCTCAGCAGAGTCAAACTCGCCTGCCAGCAGAAGAAACAAACCATAACATGTCATGCCGATCGGGATGGAAATAATCAGGCTTGCAATACCTCCGAAATGATTTGTTACCCACCCTATTGTTAAACATAGCGGTAATGCCGAAAACAATGATCGTGCGAAAGTCTTCCAAGGGAATGACCAATGCACATAAACTGATGATGTCTTAGCATTAAAAATCAACAGAAGCAAATATGAAACAGTTGTTGTGACAGCAGCGGCAACATAACCAAACGCAGGAATGAACAAAACATTTAAAACTACATTAATTAGCCCCGCGAAAAGATAATTGAAGGCCATTCGGTTCATTTTTTTAGCCAAATTCAATCCGGTGTAAGCTAAGAGCGAAAGCCCATATAAGGCCGCGCCCATACTCACCCATGGAATGACAAGAAATGCTTCAGAATACTCCTGAGTTGCCAGTATAACCAATATTCGCTTAGAAAGCATTGATATTACTGCCACCATCGGCACCAAAACTATTACAGCAAAGCGGGTGAGCTGGGCTAGAAGAAAAGGGGTTTCAGCTCTTCGATCGCTCTCCCAAGTATTAGTTAGAATTGGTCCTGTAGCCATTATCATGCTTGAAACCAAAAGACCAATGCTTCTGTCAGCTATTGTGTAAGCCATAGAATAAAGACCAACATCGATATGACCTCCAAAAAATTCGATGAAATATCTATCCGAAAACATTAATATCCAGGTGCCAAGAGTAGCGGCAAGACCAGGGAAACCAAATGTAGCAAACTCTACAAGAATCTTACTTGAAACATAATGAAAATTGAATCTGACACCTGTTCGATAAAACGCAAATATAGCCATAAATGAAGCGGTTGACGAGGCAAAAATAATACCCCATAACATTCCGCTCACTCCGAACTCAAAGTATTTAACCAGTAACAGGCCAATAATTAGCGAGCTGTAAACCGAATATAATTCATAAGCTACAAATGCTTTGGCCATTTGCTCTGCACGAAACATTGTTTGAAGAATTGAGAACAGGCTTGAAAACAATACTATTATGAGCGCATGAGGCAGAAGAGACCTAACACTTTCGCTCAATAAGAGCTGAGAACAATACCATACTCCAGCACCTATTGCCACAATTAAGCCAGAGCTGATAAAATATGCAGCCAACAGGGATGAATAGAAGTATTGCAGGCTATTCTGGCGCCTATAAAAAGGCAAGAATCTCAAAGCACTTGCAGTCAACCAATTTGCCAGAACAATTACACCAAGGCTAGTTATTATACCAACGACTGCCAAAACACCATATTCTTCAGGAGATAGAAGCCTGGCAATAATAGGCAAAGTAATTAGTGTTGTTAACGCAGGGAGAAATTTTCCCGGCAAATATACAGCAACATCCTTTAAGGCGTTTTTTAGCAAAGAACCTTGAATAATCATTTATCGTATGCAATTAGCTTTTCAAAAAGAAATTTCAGTGCCGACTTAGTTTGTGAAAACTCTGGAACAAAGTCTTCTTTGGCGATAACCAAATCAGGATCAGTCTTATAATAAGCATATAGCTCTGACAGTGTTACATTGCGAATGCTTTGCTTACATTTTACTCCATGCAAAAATTCCCGTAACAACGAAATTTTTACATTATCAGGCTCATATGTCCGGTAGTCTTCCTTAAACTTAACAAGTGAATAACTATGCAAAAAAAGATTTAGTATTCTGATGCCGCATTTTTCGCCAAATTCAACATAATTGCGCAACTCCTGAATGTTAACGCTATCAATATCTGTTTTTACAAAAGTTCTTTGACTAATCACAGGAATTTTTAGTATCGAAAGTTGTTTATTTCGCCAAAATCCAGTAACAGGTATTTCTAGAAGACCATCTTTTTCCTTGGCTTTATTTACTGTCCAAGTAATTTTACAGTTTGGATGTTTGAAAAACATTGATGAATCAAGAGTTATCTCGTTATCTTTCAAAGCATTCGAAGTATCAGAATTGATTCCGTAAGCGCCCGCACGATGAGACAAAATCCTGCTTTCAGGTGCCCAATCATGCAGAAGTTTTTTTCCGCACCTTATAATCTCATTCTGCTCTGCAAGACTATACTGCCACATGTGATGCCGAGAGCGGTCAAATAACCATGCAGGGTGGGTATGCAAACCAATTTCATGTTTGCCTTGGGCAATTCTTCGACACATAGACGCT
>CAZLSE010000050.1:0-3392 GCA_964562055.1 uncultured Gammaproteobacteria bacterium | reverse complement strand
ATACCAACTTCATAAGGATTGACAAAAAAAACCCCTCTATAACCAAATCTTTCTAGCTCTTCACATATAAACGTAGAACCATAAGACTTGGCTCCAATCTCTAGTTCCATTGAGAAATCCGCAATCCTCCCATCCAACATTGGTGTTTGGGGGGATTCAACGTCTATTGAGACAATAAGAAACATACTATGATAAAGGCTTTCTTGCAAGGATAACAATTCGTGAGCGCCCTTTTATAGGAAACAAAAATTTATTCAAGTCAAAACATAATGAAGGTATTATTTTTATACCGAGACAGAATTTGATTATACAGATAATTAAATGCGCTATACCTTTAGAAAAGAAATCCATAACAGGTAACCGAATAAGCCTTGCCAAGCGCTTTCTTTTAAAGGATTTGTCAATTTTCCATCGTTTAAAGTAATCAGACGACATTTGTGAAATTTTTTCGACTTCTATGCAGTTTCGCAATAAACTTAACAAATAGCCTTCAAAGAATGAATACAAGCCGGCATAATGATAATCGATTTTTACAATTTCAAATTCTCTTGAGATAACCTGACAAATCCATTCCTCATCCCAATAGTTCTCACCACCATCTAATCCCCCAGAGACAAGAAAATAGCCTCCAGGTCGAAGAACCCTAGAAATATTTTTTATCGATTTGATCTGATCTTCACGACTAAGGTAATATATTACTTCAAAAGCACTTACAAGATCAAAAATACATGGAGAAAAATCAACTGTTGGCAAGGCACACTGTTTGAAAATATGGTCTGGATTATTTTTCTTATTCCAGTCAATAACGGCTTGTGAGATATCGGTTCCAGTACTAACTATACTTGGGAACTTAGAAACTAACATTTTCAAAAAGATACACTGAGCACAGCCAATTTCAAGATATTGCCATTTATCATGTTCATGTATAAAAAAAGAAAACATTTTGAGATAGAGCTCATACCGTAAGAATTGAGATGATCGCCATTTGATGAACCAACCATCTCCAAATTCATCCAAATCGACTGTTTTGAACATGCCTTCAAAATGTTCTTTGGTTAATAATCCCATAATCTACTTTGGCCTGATCTTTCGCAGCATACGCGTAAAAACATGAATGAGACGAAGCGACCACCAAAACAAATAGCACAAAAAAATAGTTATTAAACCACTTAGGCATGGAAAGTTCTTTTTAATATGTTTGGCCTCAGCAACTCCAATTGTACGCATTTTTTTCATGCAAACATAGATTTCAAGATATAGAATAGATTCAAGACCAAGTCGTATCAGGGCATTCTCGGCTTTTGGCAAAAGCCGTATAAAACGCTCAAATTGCATATCGGGAATATAGCGAAAAAATGGCTGAGGAGGCCTGAAACCTCTAATATTGTGAGTATCAATAGTCATTCCGCTAGAAAAGATACCTCTTTTCACTATTTCTCTTCTGACAGAATGCGTGTTAGATATTTTTAAGGAGAGAATTCTGCCATAGTAAAAAAGCCAATCCCAGGTTAACCAATAAATATGATTGGGAAAAGCAAAGATTGCAATTCCATTTTCTTTAACATACTGGGCGCATTTCATAATAAAATTTTGTGGATCAGCGACATGCTCAATTACACAAAAATTTATCACAAGATCAAATTGCCTCCCATTCAATTGAGTCACCGAATCAAGACTACCAACAAAAAAATCGGTATTGTCATTTTTAGTTTCATTGCAAATGCGAATTGCAGTCTCTGAGATTTCGACTCCGATGAATTCTGCATTAGGAATCCGACTGTTAAGTGCCCGAATATCTTCGCCTAAGCCACATCCAACATCCAAAATTGTTATTAGCTTGTCGCTATCACCCCTAATTCGCTCCGCAGAAGTAACAACTTGCCTATAATAATTCTCTCTGACAAATTGCCTAAAATATTTGGCATATCCCCTCGCCTGCTGTTCAGAACAGCCCAATTTCATTAGACCTGTGTCATAATGTTTAGAATTGGCTGAATAATAATCTTCCATATTATTATCTTCTGACACGGTCTATCTCCACTTCCAATGTTTGTGCCAGAGCCAAAAGCATCCAAGCCTGCCCCCATCTAATAAAGGGTATTTTTACTTTGTATTGAAATCCCAATAAATTGCGTATCATAAACAAAAACCACCCATCTTTGGTCTGCATATTTGAGATTATCCAGACAAACAATTTTTTCAGATCTTCCCTTGCTCGAGGTTCATCTTTTGCTAGTAAAGAATTAAGAAGAAGCGCCTCCGCACATGAATGAATGTTAACAGGATAAAAATTATCCGGAGTCATTTTAGGTGCGATCCAAAGGGAATTTCTTAAAATTAGGTTGTTCGAATAAAAATCATAATATTTCTTATAAGCACTATGAAATTCTTCCTGATCAGTCAGCTTCCATATGTTATACAATGAGCGAATTTCAAAACCACTATGATAGTGATCAATACTCTTTTCGGACTGCGTGCTCTGACAAACGCCCCAATAATTTATTGATCCATCTGGATTTTGCTCACTAACAGTATAATTTGCCGCTTTACAACCTGTATTTACCCAATCCAAATTACCAATTTCTTTTCCAACTCTGATCAAAAACTCAGCGACAAAGAGATTTGCGTTATGTACATGAAAATTATCCAAAGGTGTATAGCTAAAGCATAAAGCATTAGGCGAAAGATAACTAACATTAAGATGACTTAAGAAAAATTCACATATACTACAGCATTTCTTAAGAAATTCATCATCATGCGACAATTTCCAGGCTTCCCAGAAGGCATCCCCCACAATACTTGTAACCACAGACGAGGGAGTGTTTTTGGGTATAAAAATACGACTCTGCCAATCAAATGGATAGCCCCATGAGATTCCCTTGTATCCAGAAGCAGAGTTTTCTGTTAACCAATTCAAGCAATACATAGCCTTATTCTGGTATCTTTCGCTACCAGTAAGATGGAAAAGCTTAAGATAAGCACGGGCAAATAAGCCCATGGCCTTACTGTTTACAGCAGGCTTTACTTGAAACAAAAGCCTTGCAAACCTCGGAAAAAACATATCAAGACCAAAAATTATTCTACTTTTCAAACGATCCACAAAGCTATTTTGCGTAGACTGAATTGAAGAAATAAAAGCAGGGCATCCTTTGATGTCGTAAGGATCATAACCAGCCCAACCATTCCCCTCAACCCACATATCCAAACGGGAAATGGCATCGAGAAGCCGGTCTTCTTTTAATGAATTTTCCATAATAAATGTACCTCTATCCTACTTTAAAATAATCAGACAGGATCTTGTAACCTCTGGAGAAATTTATCGCCATAACCCGCAAACATCTATGATAATCTTCGATTTAATTATATCTTTGTCAATTACTTTGAACTCTTTA
>CAZLSE010000049.1:0-11928 GCA_964562055.1 uncultured Gammaproteobacteria bacterium | reverse complement strand
TCAAATTGGTCATCATCTTGCTCCATCCAAACATCACCAAGATCGTGAAGTAGCGCCCCGTATATACACAGATCTTCGTCAGCCTTATATTTAATTGCAAGTTTTTGCGCATGATCTGCAACAATTTGCACATGATTTTTCCACATCCATTTAGCCATTTCTCTTTTCGAATTTAGATACAGGTTTTCAACTTCATTAAATACACTCATAAAAAGTTGACTACTTTTCTCCAAAATAGAGCGAAAGATTATAAACTGCTGGAATAATAAATGTAATCCAGAATAGGGTTGTGAAGTTTGCTAGATAGTCTCCCAAAATAAAGCGCTAACAAAATGCCGAATGAAACAGTTGAGGTTTTAAATAGTCCAGCCTGCCACCAGTTGAGTTTGATTTCTTGCAGAAGTTCTTTGCTGTGTTTTTTCATACTGTAACAGTACCATGTCCTGTTTTTCCGGTCAAGATTACTCCTTAGGCCTGCGCATCATGAGATATGTGCGCCCATGGTTTTTGGAAAAAGTAAGGGTAATTTGAAATCCATTCTTTTCCCACTTCATCATTCCTGTTTTTTCATCATAGTTAAATTGTGTTTCTGTTTTATATCTCTCTTCATACTGCGAGATTAGTTCATCAATATCCTTTTCTTCTGTTGGAAGCGGATAGTATTGGGTGTATTCAATTTCTCCTCCTTTTTGATTTAAATATCCATAGCTCATTTCATATGCGTTATTGCCTGCGAGCAGATCTACAACTACTGGGTAGCTTGTGTAGTATGGATTTGTTTCACTCACCTCATTTGCTGGCAAATATACTGCTATATAGACATCCTCTCCCTCATATTGTGACACTGATACTTTAAATTTGCCAATAACCCCTTGCACTTGTGTGTCGGAGACCCCTTTTGTATTTTTTTCTGTCATAAGCCCTGCATAGTATGCGAGTGTTTCTGGTGCCTTTGAATCCGATTTGTAAACCACATTGTAATAATTCACTTTTTTTCCAAAATAATCTTCGGACCGGGAAGGATCACTATTTACAAAAAACTTTGAAGAGCCTATCGATTTTAATTTATACAAAGGAACAGTCTGAAGTGGATATTCTTCTAGTAAATATGGAATTTTCTGTTCAGTATTTGTAACTTTAGTATTAGTATTTTTAGCTGTTTGTTTTGATGTATTTTTTCCTGATACAATTACGCGATATACATAAATTGAAAGAATAATAAATACAATAATAATGGTAAGGACGGTAATAGTTTTTTTATTCATGGAGTACATTATACTCTATCTCCCAAAATCCCCCGCTTTTACTGCTTCCATGAAACACCATTGCATCATACAGTCTGTCGATGGCTACCTCTCTCCATGTGGGAGCGTTAAACTCGGGATCGATTATACGAACTATATTTCTCTCCCCATATACCTTATCCAAAACACATACATGTCCCCAATGGGTTTTTTCTGTATGATTAAAAAGTGTTGGCCAATCATAACAGACGAGAATATCTTTATCGCTTTTTTCTGCCTGAACAAGGTAGTCATTAAAAGACTCTATTGTTGAAAAAATATCGATGAGGGACCATGACATAGTGAGGGGGATGTTTAGACGCTTGAAAACAGCATTTGGCCCGTATTCCGGTTTACTTACCTGGGTGCCATAACCCGCCGGTGGACGTTCTCCTGTGCGTGCATTCCAAAAATATTTTTTTGCTTCTTCCGGTACTACAAGTCCCATTTCGTATCCTAGTTGTTCTGCGGGAATAAGGGGTATATTGTGACGAAGCATAACCATCTGAATACAAGTAGGAACACAACACCACTTCTGTTGAGTAAGTGGAACATAGCGTGAGTCGGTTGGCGTAGATGATATCATACTGAAAATATTTTAGCAGAGTTATACCGTTTGAGTTTTGTTCGCAGATGCTCCATACTCATAATATGAAAAACGTTGCAAAGTTGCTTTTGTCAATTATTGGTTGTGAGTTGGTGGGCATAGTAGGAAGCATATTTACTTTCTCTGCCATCCCTACCTGGTACGCCTACCTGAATAAGCCTTTTTTCTCTCCTCCCAACTGGTTATTTGGACCGGTGTGGACCTTGTTGTATGCCTTGATGGGTGTTTCGTTTTTCATCCTTTGGAAAAGGGGGTGGAAAACCAAGCAATCTCACGTTGCACGCACTCATTTTATTATTCAACTCGCACTTAATTTTTTTTGGACTCCAGTGTTTTTTGGACTGAAACTCCCGCTTCTAGCTCTCGTGATTATTGCATCGTTATGGGTATGGATACTCATTACAATGCGGGCGTTCTATCCCATTTCAAAAACAGCATCGCTTTTGTTTATCCCCTACCTGTTGTGGGTAAGCTTTGCAACAATGCTTAACGGAGCAATTGTATTGTTAAATTAAAAACAATTACCCCTCGACCTCTACTTGAAACCCTCCATATGCCATGCGTTTTACATCAAAGGGCATCTGCATATCTTCGCCGTTTTTCATTTGTTCCTGCATCTCTGCGTTGACCTTTGTGTTTACTTCATCTCTGTGCTGTTTGTCTTTAAAGATGATAAAAGAAAACCAAACCGTTTCATCTGTCGACGCTCCAGCCATTTCTATAAACTCCCGTGATTTAATGGGGCCCATTGCCTGTGGGGAGAGATCGTTGCCTTTGCATTCGTAATACCCAAGTGCACCATGCTTCATCCAGATATCACGACCACCTTCTGCCATTTTTTTATAATCTTCCACTTTGTCTTTTGGAACTATAAGAATAAATCCATCAACGTATTTAGACATAAGACGTACAGTGTAAATTCATAATACTCACACTTTTATGGTATCAGATTTACGTGTGTTTTGTTTTATGGTTGTGTAGGTGGATATCTATAAATCTATTTGCTCGCTCGACATTTTCGCTTTCTGGAGAATAGTCAAGATGTACAAATGTATTTTTTATATCACGTGCAATTACCTGCCAGCGCCCGTCTGAATGTACAAGCAGGTCAAAACAATGGTCTCCAGATAGCAAAATATTTTTTTAGATGCAAGCTCTGCTTGTCGCAGCGCCTCTTTCCTAACCTCTTCTAAATCAATTGTATCTCCAACTCCTTTTCGCATTTCCTCAGATGATGAGTTTTTTCCCAATAACAAACTCCCTTCTGCGGTAACGTCAGTCTCAGCAACTTTATTGTGTGATAGTGCAACAACCTCATTTACAACCGTTACCCCTGCATCTTTTAAGCTATTCCATAGGTGCATGTAGTGTTCGGATGAAGTTTTATTCCCCCTAAATATTTCTGAATACTCTACTCGTCTTTGCATCATGTGTAAAATTTCGGTTGAGCCCTCTCTTTTTAGATCAAGAAACAATTTCCCTCCACGAGTTCCCAGTCGAAGCGGCGTAAAGTTTTGTATTGTCGCCATTTCACGCCTACCATCTAGGTGGGTTAAGCAAATATGTCTTTCAGCCATGCCAGTATTATATCGCTATTATACATTTGGGTGAGGCTCAAGCTTGTAGACATCAATGACTGGTTCTTCGTAGGGGTGAGTAGTTCGAATGGCTTTAATTACTTTTTGTAGATCGCTCTCACTACACCATGTTTCTACTCTGTCTTCGATAACGCTTTCCAGTTTACCCACCTCGCCTATTGCAGGATGTGCCCCAGGGAGAGGTTTGAAGTGTCCGACCGATTTGACCACACTGCTACAGTGGGAATAGTTGCCGACTCTTCCCGCGCCTGCATTGCCAAGCGCTTCGAGTACTTTTTCGGTATGACTTTCCGGTACCCCGAATACTATTTTATACGCCATTTCTTGCATAAGGACATTATAACATTGCAACAATTCTTTTCCGGTTTTATTACGCCCATTTTGATATAATAATACATATTAAATATGTGTTTGACCTATTAATTTATCCTAATCAATGCCGCTATTAGAAGCTCTCCATGACCTAGCTTATCACCAGAAGCGTCACGCGCTCGTTTCCTATATGAGCACACTCATTGGACTTGGCCATTTTGACAGATCAAGTATTGTTGGTGACGCAGAATCGTTAGTTAAGTCAAATAAACTTGTGGGTGCGCGAGTATTGCATATGCGAGGTGGCAAAATAAATACATTTGTTTCAGGCAAAGCACCGGACTTATTTATTTCAGCATCAATGATTAAACCTGTAATTTTAGGTGAGGCAATCAAAAAAGGTGGTGATGCTCGTTGGGTAGATAAGACATTGGCCCATAAACTGATTGTTGATAGTGATAATAAAACGTTTGAAGAGGTAATGAAAAAAACTCTCGGACAGTCTTTTAGTCCCGAAGAACTTCAGAATACAACCGATCGATTATTAACTGAGTCGGGCGTTGTGACACAGAGAGATAGCGGAGACAGAAGGATGGTAGATATTGCAGCCCTTGCTCATGCATTTCAAAACACTCTTCACCTATTGCCAGAAAATATATATAGAGCCCTCATAGTTCCACATAATCCTAATGAAACAACGGATATCACTGCAAAAACGATTGCCAAGCTTCAAGCTCGCTTAAAAAATAATGTACCTTTTTTATTTAAGATAGGCTTAGAAAAGGACGAAAAAAATAGGATTGTTACCTCCTATTTTATGCAGGTGGGAGAAGATATGTGTATTGGATATAGTATTGGTGGAAGGTTTGCCGCAACACAACAATTATTGGGTGTTGCAAGCTACTTAATACTAAAAAATCAGTAAAACTAATTTTACTATTTATTATTTTATTTACCCCAAAAACATAACAACCAATAGTATCGCTGTTATTCCTGCGAAAATACCAACAGTGTGGAGAAATAGTTGTACTGCGAGTTTCTTTTTGCCATCGATACATAGCATAAGTTGCTGATAGAAAAACATATATGTCATAACCGCAACCGAAAGCGTCAAAAGTTACAGCATAAAAACCGGTGCTAAAAAGGTGTCAGGTTTATTGCGAAACGTTTGTGATACATAGGTCATGACGCTCACCACAAGCAATATATATCCCGAGGCACCAAATGCATTGAGATCTGATTTTTTGTCATATACTCGTGATTATAGCACCATCTTAAGTTTGGTTCTGGTGAGGGTCTTTAGCTATGGAAGTTAAATAGTTTTCTCCAAACTTACATCGATCGCTGTAAATCCGCACTGTCTATAAAAAGTGATCGCACTTGAATTTGCACTATATGCACATACATATACTTTTTGATAACTTCTTTCCTTGGCTATCCTACAACACTCATCTATTAATGCTGTGCCCACTCCTTTAGAGCGAGACGTGGGAGTAACCCCCATATTTTCAATTTCAATGTATTTGCTTAAGCGATAATCAAAGCGTTTGGGCATGGCAACTAAATAGCCAATTGGAATACCATCCTGTTCAGCAATAAGACAGATGGACTCTGAACTGTGTAATACATGTGTAAAGTATGTTTTGCCTGCATCGGACTTTGCCCAGTCCATCTTTAGGTCTGGATCGTATTTGGAGTTATCTACAAATACCTCGTCGTTAAGGTTTTGAAGTGTTGCTACCTCATCTTGTTTTGCAAATCGAATTGTCATAGTGTATATAAAATTCTAAACAACAACCCTCTCAAACCTTCCTTCATCAATACAAAGAATAGGGGTGTGGGGATCTGCGTCTTTAAGGAGTGTGTTTTTTTTCTCTTTGTTTTTTTCAATGTTCCAGTGGCACAGAGTATTGTATGGTATTAGCCCCAAACCTTTATATACTGTGTTTTCGTTTTGGGTACTCAGCGACAACACATAGTTTTTTGAGGCAAGAAACGTCCCCATAGAGCTACCAATAAATACTTTGCCCTGTAACATTTCTTGTAAGAATCCTAATTGCGACATATATGGCCGGAGCAATTCCTCTTCTCCACCTGATACAAACAACACATCGGCATCTGGCAACCTTGCTCGCAATACGTCTACCGATTCTACCATCTGCACATCTACTTTTTTAGATGTTTGTTTTGCAATTTTTGCCTTATCCATTTCAAAAAGCGGCGCCCATTTTTCTTTTGGCCGCGCCCAGTAACACATAAAGATTGTTACCTTGTCTTTATGAATTTGTTCAGTAAACTGCTTAAAAAAATAATCATTATCAGACGACTCAACTTTATACCTCCCGCCATGAAGAATATAGGTGGTCATTGTTTAAATTATATCAATTACGAGAAGTGGCGATTTTGAGGAATGATGTTTGCCCCTGCTCCGATGGTTGAATCCCGTGAGAACTTACTTTATAGAACAGCTACTATCTCCTTTATCACCCGAAGAAATCGATATTGGAGTCATTAACCAATGGTTTGGAAGATCAGTTTTGACCTTAAATCCTATCGAATAGTAGTAGCAGGGCTTCACTTGTACTAGATATTTGTTAAATAGTCATCAAAGCCACTTTCTCCTCTAAACCCTGGGGATAATAAAATGTCAATTTGAGATGGGATCAATTTTTTATTCCACATGACTTGAGGAAACGGTGAAAAAATAATTTGACGACTACCTGTCACGTGTAATTGATGTTTTAGCACAATAAGGGCTCCGATATCTTGCGGTGGTCTGCTTTGTAAATTTTTCATAAACTGTGTTAGTATTTCAACTGGCATTGTGTTTATGTCTATATAAATAAATGTATTCCCGCCCGTTCTAATTTGACTCTTAGCGTCTTGATATAAAGCTTTAAGCTTTGATAATGAACCTTGATTAAAGTCTCTAGCAATAGATAGGTATAGCCCTTTATCAACACACATATAAGCATCGGCAGTGGTAACAAAATGAGGGATGTCGCGTTGCAAATCTTTTAACGATTGTGGTAATGGTTGCTTATAAGTTCTTAAAATAATGTCATATCGTTGCTTGTACGAAAATCTATAATACAAATCAGAGTGACTTTTAATATTGTTAATAATAAGTTTTGATAATACCTTTACATCGCCGTATTGAACGCTTCCCGACCAATTTACCTCTATCACTTTATTATTTATGCCTTCCTTTATTAATTCGGGAAAAATGATTTCTGTTAATAAATATAGAAATTTTTCTCTTTGATAATCTGGTTCTTTTTGATATCTTTGCTTACACTCCACTAGATATTCATTATTAGTGACAGGACTCGTTACCTCAAATTCGCAAGTTCTTTGAGCATTTCTTTCTACAAAATTGACTTTGTATCCTGCTAATTTAAAATTCGTAGCGATAAATAGTTCAAATCTTCTTTGATCGTAATTTCTTGTAAGAGGTAATTCGTTTTTATAATCTGATAGTACTTTTGAGCTTATGCTGATGTCCCCAGAAAGAATTGACAAATCCCTCTCAAGTAAGCGTAATTCCCATTTACCTTTGCTGTCTACTAAGTCTACTAAATCAAACTCAATTAGCTTCGGATCGACCTGCCTTATGACGTCCCTAATTAGTGGGTGTAAGTGTTTCTCTAGATTTTGAATCGCGGCGTTGTATGGGTTCTTTTCGCTTAACTTTGTCCGTGATCTATAAAATTCCTGTATTTTGCTTTCTATCCAGTTGTCGCCAAAAAAAGCTCGTATGTTTGGGAAAAGATTTGTTTTATTTGTAACTTTTGTGGTTATTATCATGCGTTTTACTTTTAATTATATAAAACTGATTGTTCTTATATTCTAAATACTATAATTAGTCTATGAAATGTGTGTATTGTTTAGGAGCCAGCAATAAATCGACCACTAGAGAACACGTTATATCAAGAGGCGTACTAGAAGCAATCTTTGGTAAAAACAATAGAAACATAACTCGTTCTGAAATCTTTGGGAACAAAACCCTAATAGATCATGAACAGGTTGTTAGGGACGTATGCAAAAACTGCAATAACATATTATTATCCCCTTATGATTCAGCCGGCATAGATTTTGTAAACCAGATTCACAAAAACTATGATGCTACAGGAATTAAACTCCCAGTGACATTCGAGTCGATAGTCTGGTTGGTTAAAACCCACCTGAACTATATTCGCATAATCCCAGAGAAGGGAACAAAAAAGTACTATCCAGTATCAAATGACATTTACGCAGGAATAATAGGAAGAGATAAAAGATTATTTAATAAGTTCAATTTATTTATAGAGGGCTAGCAAGGTTTGCCATACTTTTGGGATGCAAATGATAATAAGAAAATTCAGTTTTTTAGCTATAGAAGCGTTCATTTTCCCTACCAAAAGATATTAGTGTCAAACTTTAGAATAAAGTGGTTGGATACATTTTTACTATTACCTTCCGATCTAGATTATTCTAATTTTGAGTTAAAAACTAATCTTGCTGTCAAAGCCATGAAAGCAAATTAGGGATTTGACCTACAAGAAATAAATAGCACAAATGCGGTTAAAAAAGGCTTTTTAAATGTTGAAAAGATCGCAAAAACAAAGAATTTACTTAAACATATAAAGAAATATGAAACATAAAATTACAACAGTAAGGCCTGATGGCCTTAAGGAGTGGCTAAAACTCGTAATCAAACCTATTTTGCAAAATTATTCAAGTGTAATCAATGGTAGAGATCTTCCTTATTTAAAATTAAGACCAAGAGAAGTGTTGGGAGCGTTTATATTATGTGTGGTGGGTCAATTTCTTGAACAAGATAAGAGAAATGTTTGGACAATAGCGTCAGACGCTGATACACAAGATGGGATAGTGATATGCGATAGTGGGCCAAGGGCTGGCGAAGGTTTGAAACTCGAACAAGTCTATATTCCTGCAATAGGTTATAGAGACATTACTAACACTATTATCAACGCGATTAACAAAAAGAATTCGACAGGTAAACAATATGGAGAGCAAAGACATTTAATTGTCTTATGTGATAAATCTGGTAATGTTGATTTGATAAAAATAAGAAAATCTATCGAAAATAATCAGAGTTTTCTATCGTATTGGCTAATCTATAGAATTGAACCCCCTCACTGGCATTACATGGTCATATCCTTGTGGGCTACTTCCGATCCGCCACTACTATACAAAGTTTCATTAAATAGTAATTTTGATGATTGGGAAGTCGACCTCATAGGTAAATTAAGAGGGACGCTTAAGTAAGAAAAACTACTCAAAATTATCTTCAAAACGTGCAAAACGCAGGCAAAATGCTACTAAATTAGCAGAAAAAAGATTTTTTTAGGGAAACTGCTATATAAAAAAGAGAAAAAATCTATAGTTATTTTCTCTTGTCATAAGCGGTCAAGGTTATCTTGCTCTACTTCCCATAATTCAGGTATAACCTTGCCTTTTATAAGCGTTTTATCTAAAGACCAATTGATTTTAGACACCTCATCTTTCGTTAAGCGGGCTTGATAAATAATAGCCTCGCTTTTGTTGCCGTATTTATTAATGGTAGGATACCATACGGAAACTACGGCATATTGCACTCCCAGATCCTCTTTGTAAATGCTGTAATACGTATCCCCAACATCTTTTTTTATACCCACTTTTGTAAGCTCTTTTGTCAAATTCTCGTTTGCATTAAGAGTAACTTTTACAGAAAAAGTGTTACTTTCTCCCTTTGTGATTTTTATATCCTTTATTTCTCCTCCTAATAGGAGTTCGTCATTTATGTTCTTTCTTAATTTCTCTTCGGGAGTCAGTGTTACTACGCTTGTGGGAGTTTGATTAGATTTATTTGTAGTCATACTGGGTTTGTTACTTAATTTATCGATAGCTTCACTAAAAGCGCCAATCGCCACCATAATTCCAGCAAATATAAGCAAACCCTTGAAAAGTGTTTTTTTCATAGTCTCATATGACCTAACAATTTATAAAATGCGTATGAGACGAAGAGCTTTTAAACAAATCAGCGCTCCCCGCCAGTTGGTAATCTTTCGACTACCCATATCCCTTTCGAGATATGACCTACCACAGGTACGCTGAACGAGGAGCGCTCGTTCCCTGTGGTAGGTTTTGTCACCATGCCTAAAAGTTAACTTTTAGGGTTAAGTGACGACTTTTGAACGTCATCAAAATTATACCATTATTAACTCTGCTTCTATAAAAGAAAGTATAATAGGAAACATATGAGTAGCGTCTCAAAGGCCCAACAAAAGTTTGTTGCTTTTTTAAAGAAAAAGGATCCTAATCTTACTGATAAAGACGTTTATTCATTGCTGGACGGATTTAAAAGATTTGTTAAGGTTGTTCATAAAATCTATACCGAACCTCAAGCGCAATTCACTATTAAAGAAAGGAAGACGGAGGCAAAACGATAAAAAATAAGGTTATTACAGCGGATTTCGCAGAGCTGAAAAAGGTCTTTGATAAAGCTAAGAAAAAACACAACATTGTGGAGGTCTTTCAAAAGTTTGAAAAGGCCGTAACAAAAGATAAATATGGAAGATAAACAAGAAAACTATAACAAAGTGGTTGCGTATATAAGAAAATCATCAGAAGATAACGAAAAAGGTCAAGCTAATAAGCAGCTTAATTCACTAGACTACCAAAAAAATTTTGTGAATGAAGCAATCACTAGATACAATCTAAAGCTATTAAGACAGCCTTTTGAGGACGACAAAACAGGATATGAAGCATTTGTACGTGATGGTTCTAATGGATTTAACGCAATGTTAGAGTATTTAAGGGAACATAAGAATGAGGTTGACGGCATTGTATGTACAGAAATCAGTCGTCTTGCCCGTAATTTTGCAGATGGAGGAATGATACTTTGGTATATGCAAAGTGGAATAATCAAACACATCTACACTCCTTCAAAAGTTTTTACGAACTCGTCATCAGATCAACTAATGGTTGCTATTGAATTTGCTATGTCAAAAAAGTCTAGCGATGATACAGGTTATCGAACAAAAGAAGGAATGAAGTCAAAAGTTATAAGATTTAAACACTCTGCAAGACCAGCAATTTTAGGATATAAAACGGAAGTGCCAAGGGGAGAGAAAAAATGGGTTATTGATGAAAAAATAGGCCCAAAGGTAGTAATGGTATTTAAACAATTTGCTACAGGAAGATTTACATTTGAACAAATTGCAGACTACGCTTACTCCATTGGAATAACATCCAAACACTCTAAAGATGGTAAATATGGAAAGAATACATGGCAATCAAGATTAATGGATAGCTAATATACAGGGATTTTTGAACATGATGGGGAACGCATCGTAGGTGAATATGAAAGACTAGTTGATCCTGAATTGTTTTACCAAGTACAACAGGTACTTGAGAATCACCAGCATCCTAAAACTTTACACATGGAATATGCTTATTCGGATAAATTGATTAAGTGCGGGCTGTGTGGTGGGTTCCTATCTGGAACCCACAAGAAGGGTATTACCTACTACCGCTGTGGAAAAAAGAAATCTCCATGTAGAGAAATGTCGCATTGGCCTTATGTAACTGAAAAACAGGTTGAAGATTATATTATGCCAGCGTTTGAAAATATCGAGATTGATGAGGAGACATGGAAGGAAGCAAGAGAATATGTAGCAGAAATAAATCAACCAGAGAAATTAGAACTTAAAAATCAAATAAGAATCCTTAATGAAAAGGTGACATATGAAGAAAAAATGCAGAACGGCTTTGGCAGGCGTTCGACCATAGGCGAAATTGACCAAATCCAATATAGACGACTTATGGAAGATAGCAAAATGAAAGTGAATACTTATAGATCTACTATAGTTAAGTGCGAAAATATAGCCTATGAACTTGACGAACTAATGCAAGAGTTTCTAGAAAGCATAAAACACGTTGCTAAAAAACTAAAAACAGCTCTACCCACAAACAAAAGAGAGATGATAGAAGTATTCTGTGAGAACTTTATATGGAATGACAATAAATTGCGATGGGACTGGAAGAAGCCTTATTTTTTTATTGCAAAAAATCCAAAAAAGTCAGCAGTGCTCCCCCGTGTGGATTCGAACCACAAACCTTGTCGTTAACAGCGACCTGCTCT
>CAZLSE010000048.1:0-11950 GCA_964562055.1 uncultured Gammaproteobacteria bacterium | reverse complement strand
CAGGGCACACCAGTGTTTAAACCCCACGAACGCACAAATACAGTCGTTTCACGACATCTTCCAGGAGCGCGTCATAATGATGCAGACGAATATATTCAGGGTAATTTCGGAGAAGTTGAGCAATCACGTTCTGATAAATCAAGACGAATTATTCTTCAAGGTAGAAATACCCCTAATGGACCATGGATCTCTGCTACAGCACAATTTGACCTTGATCCACAAGCTGGATATGCACCAAAAGCAAAGCTTCAGGGTGTAGCGATTAACTGGACAGATCATAATGATACTGAATGGGGAATTTCGTTCAAGCCATCATTTAATGAAGAAATAGTGATTTTAACATTCATCACGTTGTAATGCGCCGACGACTGAAATCTGCACCTGAAGGTGAATTCGAAAATATGCCATTGGATGAAAGTCATTATAGACGAATTATGGATGTTGCACATAACTCAAAAATCGGCGGAGTTAAACTCGAATTGAGAGGTGTTAAGGTTAATCTTCCTATCCCGCTCGAATTACTAAAAAGGGTTAAATTTCCCACCACTCCTCCTCAAAAATTAGAGACTGATCACTTAATTCAAACACAATAGGAGCTTGTATATTCTCTATTCGAAAATGCGATCTATTTGATACAATTTCTTCATGAAATTAAGCATCGGAATTGTGGGATTACCAAATGTTGGAAAAAGCACTCTTTTCAACGCACTCCTTAAAAAACAGGTTGCCGACGCGGCAAACTACCCTTTTTGCACTATCGAGCCCAACGTGGGCATTGTAGAGGTGCCAGATGAGCGTCTACCAGTTATTGCGAAGATCGTAAAAACAGAAAAGATTGTACCTGCTGTGGTAGAGTTTTACGACATTGCCGGTATTGTAAAAGGTGCGTCTGAAGGTGAAGGTCTTGGAAATAAATTTTTATCACACATTCGGGAGGTTGCTGCCATTGTACATGTAGTTCGACTGTTTGAAGATACAAATGTTATCCATGTCTCAAATAAGGTAGGCCCAAAAAGTGATATTGATACTATTAAGGCTGAGCTTATTCTCGCCGACCTTGACACACTTAACAAGCAGAGAGAGCCGAAAATGAATGCAAGCAAAGATGAGGTGCGTACATATGAGATCGTGCAACGGATGAAAGGTGAGCTGAATAAGGGTATATCAGCACGCAATTTCCCCCTTGATGACGAAGAAAAAGTACTTATCAAACAACTCAATCTTCTTACTATGAAGCCAATGATCTATGCTTTTAATGTTTCTGAATCTCAGCTTGAAAACCAGACGGAAACTACCAAAAAGATTAATGAGCTAAGTATTGGATCAAACTGGATTTACTGTAATGCAAAACTCGAAAACGATGTGCTTGCCTTTTCACCTGAAGAACAAAAAGAATATCTCCAACAGTTTAAACTTGAAGACACCGGATTAAATCGGTTAATCAAAAAATCATATGAAATATTGGGGCTTATGTCATTTTTAACCGGTGGTACACTTGAAGCGCGCGCATGGACAATACCCATCAACACGTTTGCCCCCCAGGCTGCTGCAGCAATCCATACCGATTTTGAAAAAAAGTTCATAAAAGCGGATATATGTGCTTTTACCGACTTTGTGAGCTGTAATGGATGGGTTGGTGCACGCGAAAAAGGCAAAGTGACAAGTGCCGGACGCGACTACATTATGAAAGATAGTGATGTGGTCGAGTTTAAGATAGGTGCATAATATACCTTACATACGCCCGAGCAAATCGAATTGCAGAGAAAAACGCAAACACCACTCCCCTCCATCCGTCAAGGATACCTTTGTGACGAATGAGCATAGAAAAAAATGTAACTGTTGGCTTCACAATAATCCAGTTAATAAATTCCATTTGAAATTTAAAATTTGAAATTCTAAATTTCTTGTTGCGTGAACGAAGTTCAGCAACAAGGTGGTCTATATACCTACTGTTTCGTGCAAGATACCGGGCAAACGTTGGAGAGTCTTTGTGAATCAGCGGATTCGCAAGCCATCCCGTTTTTCCATCAACATCCATGAGCTCGTGCACATCCTTACAAGGCAACCTTGCTTTCCCTTTTCTGATGAGTCGTATAACTCCGTCCGGATACACCCCCCCGTAGTGTAGATATCCTCCAAGGAAGTAATTAAGACGTGTAATAAAAAAAGCATTGTATGGAGAGTCCGAAACAATTTGGTGCTGATGCGGACCTCGCGCCATTATGTGTTGAGGGTGAGTTTCGGAATTCAGATGCGCGCCGGCGCCGCTCAGTACCAAATGTGAAGACTCAGATTGGACTAGCGCTTGATGACGGTCAAAAAGTTTTTTTTCTTTTAATGTACTTTGATATTCTTCTATTTGACCATTAGTCATTCCGATAATGTTCTTTATCTCCTCAGCAAGTTCAGGCGTAACCCGCTCGTCGGCATCAAGCTGCAGTATCCAATCTCCTGTACATGCGTCTATTGCCTTTTGTTTGTTGATGTGGAACATGGGCGGATTATCAGTCACAATAACGTTAGCACCTTCTTTTTGTGCGCGAGTCAGCGTATCATCGGTGGATGAACCATCAACTACAATGATTTCATCAACAAGTCTCTTACATGACCGAATACAATCAACAATGTTGTCGGCTTCATTATGAGTTGCGAGAGCGAGGGAAATTTTAGTCATAAAGTCTAAGGTCGATTATCCAAAAAGACTTTTGACATAAGACTTTTAGACTTTCGACTAAATTATTATATAATACTTCCATGCTTAAAATAGTTCATGCACCGGCAGAGGTCCTCACTAAGGGAGTGCGTCCTGTTGCTAAAATTGACAAAAAGATACAACAGCTAGTGTATGACATGGAAGAAACCCTTATCGCTCAGGTAGATCCACAAGGAGTTGGGCTTGCGGCCCCTCAGGTAGGGGTTGACCTTGCTATCTTTATCATCAAACCAACACTCAATTCTGACACTGAAGTGTTTATTAATCCAAAGATTATCGAACGAGTTGAAGGTCAAAAGTCGAAAGTCGAAAGTCGAAAAAAAGATAAAGATAACGATGAAGAAGACATAAAACTTGAAGGATGCCTCTCCATACCCAAAATATGGGGTCCAGTCACCCGTAGCGCGAAGGTGTCTCTGGAATACCAAGATCTCACGGGCGAAAAGCATACAGAGTGGTTTACCGGCTTTAAGGCTGTTATTGTGCAGCATGAAACCGACCACCTTAACGGAGTTCTTTTTACCGAACGTGTGCTCGAACAAAAAGGAAAACTATTCGAAGAAAAAAATGGTGAACTTGAGGCTATTCAATAAAATGCCCCTACGGTGAATACTGCTTTGCAACACTGTGTTGATATATATAATCAACAATTCTTTGCCTTATCGCGATATCGCTAGGTCCGCGATCAATTTTTTCATCTAACTCACGACTTATTTTCTTCTCTCTTTTAGTAATCACTTGATCATATTTACTATCCGTACAGTCTTTAAACAATTCTTCGAATTTACTTTTTTGTATATGTTTTGAGAGACTAAATGGTACTATACCCCTTTTGCGATTTTCAAAATTATACTGAATCTCATCATACAGATCTGCAAATCCAACTGTTTCAACTCCGTTTAACCTTACTCTTCCTCTTTCCTTACGCTGATAAAATGTTGCTATCGCTGATCTTTCAATATCTTCAGGTAAAATTTTTTTACCTCCCGCAAATGCAAGACCTTTTTCTGCCAATCGAACCAGCTCTTCAAATGCATTCTGTAAAGCAATAGCACCGTGCTTTTCAGTGCTCGATACTGCTTCACCGTTTTGCATAATTACTCTATTATGATAAAGAACATTTCCTGCCGGTGCGCGTCCCATTAGTATTTGTGGATACACGACTGAATACCACTCTGTCCAAAGTTCTTCATGCGTCCAATTTGGATTTGACTTTCTCTTATCACGAGCTACATAATGCCCCTCCTCATGAAGGACAACTTCGGTATATCGCTCATACAGTTTATCTTTTTTTCCTGAGTAGTATGGCTCGCTACTATCAGCTAAATATGTAATTGCACCAAGATCGTGCTGTCCTAAAAAATTACTAGGTGCAATGGTATTTGCAGATGCATATCGCCTTGGATAGTCGGTTGCAGCGGTGAAATCAAGACCAAATAGCGCAACCTCCCGCTCTCTTTTTTTTTCAAGGATGAAGTCGCGCATTTTACCTATCTTCAGTTCAAACTGATCTACATACTTTTGTCTTTCTTCTGTGGTTAGAAGTGGCAGATTTTCAACATTTCCTCCTTCTGCCACAAATGCAAATTCTATAAGTCGAAAATAACTCCGAAGTGCAAGATATTTTAATTCATACTCATTTAGTTCATCCATTATGTGTGAACTCTGGGTACCCATATATGCTTTTTTTAACCGACTCCAGTCAATATCCTGCAATTCTTTCAGACTGTCAAGTAAATTCCTTACATTGCTATTTTGAATATCGTCCGGTGTTGCCCAAGCAAAATCATTTCGCAGTCTCTGTAGTATATCTCCATTATTCGCCATGCGTTTTACCTCTCTTGGTTTTGCTACAGATAAAGAAGTCTCATCCTTAAATCGAACTTTTGTTACATCAATATACACGTTTCCACCTGTACCCTGTGTGAGAGATAGAATTGCTAATTTTGAATTCACATTTATTTCAATACTCTCTCCAATTGTCATTTCTGGAATAACTATTTTTCGATATCCAGGAAATAAAAGAGTAAAACTATACCCAACGCCAGTTCTCTGAGGCCGTGTTATGTAACCAATACTTGGATTTTCACTAATTGTGTCATATCCAGAACCTTGTAGTTTGATAACTGGATATGAACTGTCATACCAATCTTCGCTTTGTGGTCGTGCCCGAATTCTTTTTTTATCTGCAATGTAACTCTCTAACGCTTTCCATCGCGCGTCAGGTATCAGTTCTAATTCACCCATTGCATAATGACCACCGGAATATGTTTCAACATGATTAAATAATTGAGGAGAAATTGTATTACTTGAAGCATCCCATATCTTAAGCATGGGAGCAAACTCAACAGAACCTAAGGTTTCTAATTTACGTACTTTATATTCTGCTCGCCCTGTGCACACGAGCGCCCAATCACCTTTTGTTAACTTCCGTCCGATACTATCAATACCAAGAAATTCTTTATGTTCCCCTGCGTGAGGCTCTTCAGCCTTGTGAGTATACGGTTTCACATTGAGAATTTCGGCCATGCAGTTATTATAGAAGAAAGTGATACCGTTGCCCACTAATGATGCTGTTTACTGTACCGCGAGTTTTACAAATGGAGTGACGCCGTCTTTCATGTCTTTCTTGACACGTTTAAGGCACTTTGTGCAGAGTTTTACCTGCTTGGCAACCTTACCAACCATTATCTGGACCTTTTGCAAATTGGGAGAAAAAACCTTAAGTGTTTTTGGTGCGCGTTTCTTCCATCTGCCTCCTGCCACACCTCTATGGTGTGTGTGTTGGCGACCTAAAAGCTTTCCTTTTCCGCAGTGATAACATTCATTTTTCATACGATTTAAAAATTTATGATATCATAGGTGTTGCACAAATACAATACTGTTTTGTGTTTCGCGTTATACGTTATACTGTACACGAATGCTTTTTTCACTCTTTTCAAATCCGATCTCATTTGTTTTTTATCTTGTTGGACTGTTTATTGCAATCACCGTGCACGAGTTTGCTCATGCATGGATGGCAGATAAACTAGGTGATCCCACACCGCGACTTGATGGGCGTGTTACGCTAAACCCGAAGGCCCATATCGACCCTTGGGGGCTTGTGGTTCTTCTGTTTTTCGGTTTTGGCTGGGGTAGACCAGTGCAGTACGACCCGTATAACCTCAAAGAACCTCGTCGTGACAGTGCATACATCGCTTTAGCCGGTCCAGTGTCTAATATTATTTTGGCATCCATACTTTCTGTTCTTATATATTTGTTCAACTTAATTGAATTCCCTTTTTTAAGTATTATAAGTCTCATTGTCTTTCCCCCCCTTATCATGCTTAACCTTACCCTTGCCATTTTTAATCTTCTTCCTGTACATCCGCTTGATGGGTTTTCCATTGTGGAGGGTTTCCTACCTCGTGATCAGGCGGCAGACTGGTCGCAACTAAGACGTTATGGAATGATTTTTCTCCTACTTCTTATTATTCCTATCGGATCACAGTCGATGGTAAGTATGATTATGCGCCCGATAATGCAGTTTGTGGTACCGCTTTTTATCCCTTCATTTGGAAGCGGGGGCATTGTATAATTACCAATCACCGCCCTGATAGTTTAGTGGTAAAACAAGCCCTTGGTAAGGGCTAGAGTGTGGGTCCGATTCCCACTCAGGGCTCACTTACTCGCTCAGAGAAATCGCAAAGCGATTGGAGTTGAGCGAGTTGTGCCCGCCATAAACGAAAGTTCGTCTGCGTGGCTGTAAGCCTCAAGACGAACATGAGTTTAGGAGGGCTAATTACCCTCTCAACCCATGCACAAATTAAATGCACAACAGCTTCGTACCGCAACCGAATCTGATGCTAAAAAAGCCATTTCAATCGAAAAAAATCCCCTCTACCTCATCCTTGAAAACGTATATGATACCTACAATATTGGGGGGCTTTTTCGCCTTGCTGACGGGTTAAACGTAGCTGGACTCTATATTTGTGGCAATAGCGAAATTCCGCCAAATGTCAAAATTAAGAAAGCGTCTATTGGTACCTACAAAATTGTTCCTTGGAAATATTTTAAGACCGTAGGTGAAGCGATAGAAGATATCAAAAACTCACAAACCGCAACCCCCAAACCGCTGAAGAAGAGTACGAATAAGCTTACAGTTGTAGCAGTAGAACAAGATAAACGTTCTACTCCCTACACCGCCATCCCCTATACCTCGCCTACGGCATTAATTGTAGGGAATGAAACTTACGGCGTACTTCCCGAAACCGTTGCCCTTGCCGACTATATTGCTGAAATTCCTATGTGGGGAATAAACAAAAGTTTCAATGTGATTGTGTCCGCTGCAGTAGTTTCTTTCGAGATAGCTCGCCAGCTTCAATTTAGTAAATAAGTTCCAGGCTAAGTTTAATATAGCATATTATACATATTAAATATGTACATTATATGATATAATATGCCATCATGCCTCCTTTTGATGCTAAAATTCGTCCACGAAATCCAAATGTGCTTACTATGCGCAATCTTATTGTGCTTGGGCTGGTAACTCTTGGCCTCATATCCTGCACTCAACAAACGTCTGCACAACCTGTTCCCGTTAAGCCTACACCCATTATCCAGCCTGCGTTTACCGAAACGCATGAAACGCCAGTACATATCACTACACAAGAAATTATCTCCTCTTCTACTCCCCTCAATATTACTCCAACACCCGATGTGCCCCCAACACGCATTCCTATATCTGTTTACAAGGGAAACCCGCCGCAATGGGCCACAGGTGAAACACCCGACCAGTTATTTGCACGAATGACATCGATTATTAAGCCGTCCATCGATGCTTTTAACCAGCTGGAACAAGCGCGACTCATTTTGCCTGAGCACTATTTAAATGCAGTTGTAAATATCCAGTATGAAATAGATCCGTCAGAAAAGCCAGATGGATGTACTGCAACATTTATTGGAATAAATCCAAATACCAATGAATCAATTTTTATCACAGATAGTCATGCGTTGCATGAAGGATCAAGGATTTTTCATATTAAACAGCCTCATAATGGTCTTGATTCGTCAGTTTCGCTTACAGACCCGGGAGTAGTTATTGCACGCGCCCCTTCAGGCGACTTTGGTGATCTGGCTGTAGTAAAACTCCCATTTATACCTCAGGGGGTTACCGCATTTCCTGTTGTGGGTAATGATCTGTGCACAGATAAACAACCAGAGGCTTACGCCATGTTAAAAGGTTTTTCCTATCCATACATAAATATTACCGATGGAGGGAATGGATTCTCCCCTTATCTGGCTAAAGGCGTAATTGAAAAAGTAGGTGGTGCAGATACAACCCCTACAACCTGCTGGCGAGAACAAGCCTCAGGGTACCTTGGCATACCTACTACCGTGCCCACACGTCCTGGATCAAGTGGAACCCTACTCCTTGACGATAACAATGTGGCCGTTGGCCTCATTCGGGCTGTTTCCCCTCATGGAGCGGTGGTAACTCCTCTCAATGCGGAAATTCTAAGCGGAATGATTGCTCAGACCGGTTTTGTAGCACCATAATTTAAAATAACCTATAGTTGACTTTTATAAAGTCTTATAGTATAATCCTCCCATATGATGAAAATCTTGCTTAAAACACTAACCCTTGTAGTTGCGCTTATTGTGACTGCATCAACTGTATCTGCTCAATACGGCCAGTATGGCCAATTAGCCCCTGTTGAGTCTATTCTTATTGATAAACAGGTTTCTAAGCCTGCGGTAAAGAGCAAGGGCGGTACACTTCAGTATGACTATGTAGACAACCTAACTCCTTCTGATGTTCGTTTTCAGCCGGGAATGGAGATTATGTTTAAATTACGCGTAAAAAACACTTCAGCCGTGACTTTATCTCAGGTTACCGTTACCGATAAGGTGCCTTGGTATCTTGAGCCGGTAGAAGGTCCTGGCGCTTATGATGCAAATGCACGCACCATTAGCTTTGATGCAGGCTCATTTAAACCTGGAGAAGAAAAGGTGTATAACCTTAAAATGCAGTGGTTTGCACAAGATAAGCTCCCTGCTGACCGAGGCCTCATGTGTGTAAGCAACTATACCCGTGCATACTCAAATAACGCATCAGATGACGACACAGCACAGGCATGTGTTGAAAAACAGGTAGTTAACGTAACACAAGCTCCTAAGGCTGGTCCTGAAATGGGAATTATCCTTGTTGCAGGCCAACTGGGTATGCTTGGACTTGGATTCAAATTACGTAAAAAATTAGGTGTTACTAATGGCTCGTTCATAAATAACTCGTAAGAGTTAGTTATGATTACGGCCATTTGTGCCGCAAATTCGTTTGCGAGCGGCCTAATTTTCATCATACAAACGAGGCCCTCCCTAATAGGAGGGCTTTTGTTGTAAATTGAGGCAGATTGATATATAATGAATATGTATTTTTGTAACCCATAGCTTGCCCGCCGTACGCATGGCGAACGCAAGACATGAGTTGCTCCTTGACAATATGTGGTTTTGAACCCTTTCAGAAGAAGCGGCTTGATGTTCTTAATGCATTGAATAACAAGCTTGCTTGTCAAGTGTGATACTGTGTTGTGGAGGCACTAAAATACCTCGTGTTTCCAGACCTCAGTATCATTCTTGAATATACCCTGAAAGGAGGTGGTTCTTATAAGAACATAACAAGAATGAAAAAACAGAGGCAATCGAAAATCCCAATGCAAAAGCCGTACGGCCTATGCATTCGCCTCGTTCACCCGAATTAGAGTGAGGGATAAAAAATTGAAATGGAGAACACATGAAGAAGAATCTATATATTGTAGGGTTGTTTTATGCGCTTTTGGGGCTTTTGGCAATCAGTTGGCCGGGTAGCCCGATCCAGTTGGTGAGCATTAGCCGCGTTACGCCAGCCCCCGCTCAGCCTGCCCCAACACTCCCTCCGCTACCCACCAGCGCGGCGCCATTTACCCCGACCCCGCTTCCGCCCACATCGACCCCGCAACCGCCCACACGGACCCCGGTCCCGACCGCAGTGCCGAATCCGTACCTCGCCATTCTTCAGCCCTTGGCAGACAACGGAAAAACCTGGGTCCAACTGGATGGATCTATTGACGAAGGTGTGCCTGTTCTCCTCGTCGACTTACGAAAGTATGACGGAAAGTATACGCAGGCGCTCTCCATTTCAACCCCAGCATGCAGGGGTTTATGGACCGGGACTTAGGCTCCAACTGGAATGCAGCCAACAAGGGCAAATCCGAATACGAACGCATGGCTTTTTCGTATACGGACGGCACACTCCCAAAGCTTTTAAAGGTTGGGGTGTGTAAATTAGCATACGAGATGTACACGAATCGGCTACCAGTCAAAAACGTTGAGGTTAAGATGAATTTAGGCGTCGACCTCGGCGTTCCAGCGGACAAAAGTGGTTTCGTCGGGCTCTATGAGCTCTTTGCCGAACATCCGCAATTTGACTGTGATGGGCACAACTGGCGTTTCTTCCACACGCCCACGCCCGCCCCTACGGCTACTAATACTAACACGCCGTAGTACAATGTGACGAACCACAAAAAGTGCCACCCATTGCCCTACCCCACCCCAACCGGGGATGAAGTCAGGCAGACATGCGCCGTCAAGAGCGCAGGCACGAACCCATTGG
The DNA here is from genome assembly GCA_964562055.1 of uncultured Gammaproteobacteria bacterium. Classification (GTDB taxonomy): domain Bacteria; phylum Patescibacteriota; class Microgenomatia; order UBA1406; family GWC2-37-13; genus JAKBEU01. The sequence goes on along the minus strand of CAZLSE010000048.1, from coordinate 1,607 downwards.
TTCGAAACTACATAAATAGAAGTGACATTGCCCGCTTACAAAGCGAGCTACGCAGGTGGCGCGAATGCCACGGTGAGACACCTTTGCCTCGGTTGTGCGTTGCACAACCTAAAACAAAGATCAGTCTTACTTCTCTTCTCATTCTAAGCTGAGAATACGTGTATTGTCGGCTGAGAGTGGGAATAATCAATCTTCCTTTGCAGCATTCCTCACCATCATGAGCGGTACCCGCCCGCCTGCCTGTGGCATACTCAGCGTTAATGGAGACTGAACCATGTTAAATGTGCCATTAATATAATCCATAGAAAGTAAGCTTGATCCTGGGGTTAAGAACGTAAACTGCTGCTGCCCCCCTCCGGTGTTTACTGTTACGACTGGTGTATAGGTGCCCTGATGTGGAAACGCCTCAACCACAGTATAGTTGTTAATCATCATTCGTCGTACCTTATCGTATTCATCAACCTCACGCAACATTGCGGCAATCTCATCATTCATTGCAACGGGTATCACAAAGCTCATCTTTACCCCATGCGAGTGCTTCATGCTCTCAACAATCGATTGTAGATCAATGGTTCGCGCAATATCAGTTGCCGCCTGCTTCGCATCCTGAAACCAGGCGTCTAAATACTGTTCCAGCCCAAACCCTTCGTCAGGGTTACGAAGTATATAATTGCGTATATTTTGTACCCGCATAGGCATCTGCTCGTGTGTGTACTGCATGCCCACCCACTTTCTTTCCTGTTGTGTTGCAAGTATCTCTTCTGTGAGAATGTCCGACTGAATGGTGGATGGGAGCCCGATCATACTCAGATACTGTTCAATCATGGTGATTTTTACCCACTGGTCTGCAGTTGGCTTTTGCTCAAGCTCCCCCTCCATAAATCTCTCATCTGTAAAAAGCTCTACCTCTGCAGGACTGTAGTGCAGGAGTTCTGTTGCAATTTTTCGCTTAATAATACGTTCAGCCTCCGGCATAATCTCATTGTCCATGAGTGCGTCCGTTGCAACTTGAAAGCCTTCATCAGTTGACCGCGCACCCCTTACTTCGCCCATCAGACTATATATCAACTTCGTAGCTTTGTTCATGTCGCCGGATGCCAGCGATTCATTGAGTGCCTCCTGCATTTGCTCGCGTGTTTTCTTGAAGTCAAAGGACATATACCCCTTTTCACTTTGCAGTAGGCTTATGGCCCGCTCTAACGAATCAAGTGATATATACCATAAGTGGTTCCGGGTTGTATTTTCTGCCATTCTCCGTCGCCCAATTGCCTGTGCAATGCGCTCTTCAGAATCTGGTAGGCCTATCTGTACTGTGCGTAAATCGGGAAACATGCCATCTGCCTTCTCAAAATTGACACCAAGTGCGGCGCTCCCACTCGAGACCAATATGTCTATTTCGCTATTCGCAAGCTGTCGCCTATATTCGTCAAGCTTACGTTGATACATGGTTCCTTTGTCATGCGTATATATGTCATCACGCTCGGCGATCATATGTGACAGTTTTTGTTGATCTGCATCAACTCTATTCACAAACTTCTCCAGCTCCTGAATTTGCTGATTCAGTTTGATAAAGGTGCGATATGCCTGGTCGGGGTTCTGGAATGCAT
>CAZLSE010000047.1:10999-12292 GCA_964562055.1 uncultured Gammaproteobacteria bacterium | reverse complement strand
CAACACCGGTTCAACCTTCTCGGTTGATGTTACTGGAACCCATCTCTTTGATAACGTATATCACACATCTGAAGCACCAATTGAATTATACGGCTGGCCCGGAATGTCAACTGTAGCGGTTCGAGTTGATGATGCATCTGTAAGCGGATTATCGACACCGCCAAAAATTGATGAAACAATGTCAATTTCTAATTATCCATTAACTCAAATTGCAAATCAGGCTGTTGCAGATGCAAGAATAACTGCTCGTCCACGCGATCCATATGGAACATATACTGCCGTTCAGTCTGCTTCTGCAAACCTCATGATTTATTCTTATGGAACAGCCTCTGATGCTCTTACTGAATATTTCCGCGATGAATCATATCGGCTTAGAGATGGTTCATACGATACCATCCCTGCTTCAATTACCGGTCAATGGGATTCAACAGGAAATCTCGGTTCATATGATGACGGCAAGGGATTGCAGATGTATATGGACGAGTTGTATTTCCCAACTCTTGATTTCTCGACTCGCCTTCCTTCTGGCAACCCAGACTATTCAGGACTTGCTGTAACCACCGACAGAACATTTATTCGCGCAATGAAAGATAACGACCTTGTTTCTCATGCGACAGGAACATTGCGATTAACCGGCATTACAAAAACTCAACTCTATAACCGCGATGTTTTGGTTTATATCAAGGCTCCAACTCAAACTGGTTGGCTTGATTTAACCCGCGATTATAACTTTGCAGGATTTACCGGAGCCGATGGCGATGGTTGCTGGACAGACCGTGATGTTCAAACTGGATCAGACTTTAAATTCACCATCGGAAGTTTCTATACTCAAAACTCTGGATACATGATTATCGTTAAGGTTGTATACCCATCAGCATCTGCACCACGCATTAGCCACATGCAGGTGATTGACTGGTAAGGAGATTGATATGAATGATTATTCTGAATTAATTGGAATACTTCTTGAATCAGAAGTTATAACAGGTGAAAAATTGAATGATGTTATCAAAATTATTTTTAAGGATAATCAGAAAATATTTAATCAACTAACACAAGAAGAACAGTCATGGGTGAAGAGGTCGGCATTTGTAGGATTAAAAAAAGAAGTTTATGATAGAGTAATGGAATTATCAAAACAATAAGGAGACTATTATGGATTTAGATAAAATTTTGAACGAAATGAAAATGGATGAGGTAATAGATGATGGCAGATATGGAGAAGAATCGCAACCAAAATCCATGAGAATGGGTTCAGCAGTTGGCAAGGGATTTATCGAATCATTCGTTGGTTCA
>CAZLSE010000047.1:0-10989 GCA_964562055.1 uncultured Gammaproteobacteria bacterium | reverse complement strand
CTTCCCGACAAGGTTGGAAAAGATATCAAAACCCGCCTTGGTGGGAGCATGGGTAAGCGAATGACTGTTGGAGAATTTATTACTGTTCTCGGAGATATCATGAAAAAGGGCAATATGACCCAAATGGTTATGCTCAAAGATGTTAATTTGAGTTCTGCTGGAACAACAAGTGGAAAAGCCGCAGGAATGGACGACTTTTTTTCTGAAATAGATATGACAAAAGCAGGTGGGAAATAATGAAAGGTATGAATGATTTTTTAAGAAAACTTAACGAAGAAACCGAAGAGTCTGGTAAAGAAGAAGTTTCAAAGAATATTGCCAAAGAAGACGCCCTGAAATTTGTGGCGGATTTTGTCAAGTCAGTAAAAGGAAAATTTTCCAAAAGTGCTGATCAGATAGAAATACTTCGCGCTGGTGTTAAGACGCTTCAGTTTTATGTTGATGAATTGGAAGGCGATTCATTTACCGCCAGTTTATCAATAGATTTATCGGACGAATCAGATAATTATCCAGAAGATAATTTTGAAGTAGAAGATGAATATGAGGATGAGGAAGACTAAATGAACTTAGATGATTTACTTAAAGAAATGAATCTTGACCAAGAACAAAGAAATTATGCTCTTGCTCAATCAGGATTTTCTACCAGACCATCAGTCACCATTGACAAAGTTCAAATAGATGCAATTAAAAATGTATTGGGACATGTTTACAAGCCCAATGAATATAGCATTGGACTTAATGGTGCAAGTTTCGATGTATCAGTAAATGACCAGAACTTTAGTGGACCTTTTGATAAGGTTATCAAATCATGTGTTGAGTTTGTTGTTAAACCACAAAATAGGAGAAATTAAAAATGAGTCGAGAATCATTTATTACTGCCAATAATTGTCCAGTTCGATGGAAGCGACTTGCGAAGTGGCGAGAGACTTCACAGTCCATGGATCAACTTTCTGAAGAAAGAAAGGCAACCTTTAAGCATATCAATGACCTTAATTTTGATGAACCATATTATGCTACCAACAATTATGTCAATTCTGTTGCTCTTGATAAATCAACTGCCGACCTAGAGGTTGGAGATTTTGCCGCTCCTGAACTCGCAACTGTTACCTTGGTAGCGACCGTTCTTCCTGTCGATGCAACCGATAAAACACTTACTTGGAGTACGTCCAAGGCTTCAGTTGCTACTGTTGACAGCAGTGGCGTTGTAACTGCCGTAGCAGAAGGAACTGCTACCATCACAGCAACCGCTAACGATGGGTCAAAAGAAAAAGCGACCTGCGTTGTAACAGTTACTGAACCAACAGAATAAGGATAAATAGATGAAAATCAAAATCCAGAAAACAAAAGATAAATACTTACTCCTTTTTATTAAGGAAGATGCTGTAGACGGCCAATATCTTACTAAATCAGAACTCAAGAAACTCAAGGCAAACATCGAGAGTATGCTTGAATATGATCAGGAAGAAGCCGGGGATAGCCTATAACACTTTTATTGGGGAGAACCTAAATGGCCGATTTCACACAGGTAGAAAAAATAAACTTACTTCTCAAGATGGCATTTGGTGTCCAAGGATTATCCAACACTGATGATGCCAATGGTCTTCGATGGTTTAACGAAAAATTCTCGTGGCAACCATTTGTTCTAAACAAAGAAGTATATGCCTCTGAAGTACCTTTCGCCGCGACTGCCACTGAAGCCGATTCGGCTGTTAGTGCTAATCCAACCATCCTTGAGAAACGAGATATTACTCTTTCTCCTGTTAATGGAACCAATGGTCGGGCATGGATTGCATATAAAGTATTAAATGATCCAGCATCTGGTATTTATAACGATTGGTTGTTGCCGCAAGTGTTCGGAACTGGATACGCCATGCGATTGTTTAAGGACAATGGTTCTGGCGGAATTGGAACTGAAATAACAACAACTGAAGGCGCATGGATTCCAGCATATAAACTTGGAGCCATCGTATTAGCCGCAGGATATACTGCCGCCGATCTTGGATGGACTACAAATCTTCATGCAAGAGTCTATCGCTATATTGGTGGAAAAGGCATGGGTGGCGCAAACGCTCATGTTAGCCTTGATAATGCCTATGATGAAGGTAGAACAATTTCTGTTGATGCAGGACCGGTTGAATTAAACGCTTCTGCAAATTACGCTCCGATTCAAATTACTCCAATTGCCTACACACCATCCGCTGGACTTGCAAATGGACAAATATGCAATAGAGCTGGTGTACTATATGTTTACGATGAAACTAGGACAAAATGGGTGTCAGTTGAAAAACCAACTTCTATTTTTTCAACACAAAAAGGTGATGGAAATTATTTAATGGCTGGATATTTCTCTGATGTTGGTTCTGGATACACAGCATTAAAAGATGGAGTTATAGTTGGAATAACCGCTTCAGGCGGATCAGGAAATCTTACCAAGGGTTTTTCAGTTCGCAAGAATGGATCACCTGCCGATATTTTCTCATTCAATCTTGTTGCAGGAAAATATTATAATGACACTGTTAATGTAAATATTGTCGCTGGCGATGTTTTACAGGTTTACTGCTCTGCTGATGGTGCGGCAGTAAATGCGCCAATGGTTCAACTTATCGTCGCATGGCGATTATAAATAAGGAGATATTATGAATTTAAAAGATTTTGCTTCAGAACTGAATGAAGATAAAGAAGAAAAAATAATTGAGGCAACAAAGCCATCTGTCGATGAACTAATGCCCAAATTAAGCGAATATAAGAAAACTCTCGAAGAAGATACTAAGAAGAAAACGAAATAAGTTGTTCAAAAATTAGGAGATTTTAGATGGCCACATACTACCTAAAAAATACTTCGGGCAACACTGTAACAGTAACTGATTTGGGTTTAATGTTACCGGACAGCCGCTCACTCGCCATTGATTCAAATGCGATAAATGGATATTTAACGAGTGACATGGCCGCAAAAATCAACGACAGCAGTTTGATTTTATCAACTACTGATATTGGTGATAACGGCGGTGACATGTCTATTCCCGATGCAATTGCCGCATTGTCATTAGTTTCTAAGATAATGCGAACTAACCCAACCCAAGTTACATTTACTCAGGCATCTGATGCAGACCCAAATACAGATATTACTGCGCTCGAAGCAGAAACACTTACTGATGGTAGTGATGCTGGTCTTTTGCACAATCATGATGGACGATATTGGACAAAGGTTCTCTTGGAAGGTGCAAATGCCGGAACAGTTAAAATCAACTGGGATAACATTACTAATACTCCGACCTTTGGAGCAATGCAATGGGTTGAACCCGTTAAGTGTAACCTTCAAGGAATGGATTCTACTCCACCAGCATCCCCGCAAGAAGGATGGTTCTATCTTGATACCGATGATGACCACATATATAAATATGTTAGCGGTTCATGGGTAGACCAAGGCGCACCAGTTGTTGGAGATAGAGTAATTTTCCGAGATGGCACTGGATCAAATGATTATATTTATGAGTGGGATGGAAGCACTTGGGGAACAGGTACTGTACCCGGCGACAACTGGTCTGTGCTTGTTGACGACGATGGAGATAATCGTCCAGCACAATATGCTTATACCGACAACGAAATCCCACCAAATTGGGTTCGCATTGCCGATGTAAACTGGGGAGAACACAATGTTCTTGCTGGAAGAGATGATGCCGGATCACACCCTGCTTCTGCTATTTCTTATATCAATTCAACCTCTGGTCTTACCGCCACAACAATTCAGGATGCAATAGATGAAATTGCAACTGAACAAGGTGTGGAACTTTCCAACATATTATTTGTAGCGAAAAATGGAAACGACTCCTTTACCAATGGAACTATTGGAACATTAGCCAATCCATTTGCCACTATTCAGGCGGCAATTAACGCAGTTCCAACCACTGGACTTGGGGCCGCTTCTTCGACAAACAGATATGTTGTTTATGTTATGCCCGGAGAATATGCTGAAAATATAACTCTCGGAAAATCTTGGGTATATCTTGTTGGTGCTGATAAACGAGCATCAAGGATTAAATCTTCAACAGGCAATACGGTTTCCCTCACTTCAACCAGTGAAGGATCGACTGGACTTTATAATATCGGTGTTGTTTCCGATTCTTCAGAAACAACCGATAACGGTATTCTAATTTCTGGAAACAATCCAATACTCCAAAATGTTGATGTGGTTGCAGTTTCTGGCGCTCGAACCATTTATATCAACGGTGCATTTAATCAATCACTTACTCATGTGTTTGCTAAAAACGGAGAAGTAAGAATTGATGCCGGTATTGTAAAATTCTCGGAATCAACAATCGTTGATGCAAAATTAAATGTCACCAACGGAACCGTCATTATCAATGATGGCGACTTTGCATATTCAGGCGGAGATGCAATCGACCAATCAAACGGAACCGTTTATTTGGTTTCTGCAAAACTTTCTTCTGGCTCAAGTGCAAAAGATTATAATCAATCCGCTGGTACGGTTTATTGGGGATGGGTCGAATATAATCCATCCAAGGTAACTTTGAGCGGAACAAAAATACTGCTCTTTATCGGAAAAGATTTATATTTCAACAATACAGTTTCTGGATTAACAGCAACCAACGTCCAAGATGCAATTGATGAACTTGATGATGCAATTGGCGACACGGGAACTGATTTAACAAACCATATCAATGATACGGCAAATCCTCATGATACAACATTAACGCAGTCCATTGCGGCGGATACTCTTAACGCCAATCTTACTGTGGTAAATCTTACATCACTTGTTGATGGTTCAGATGCTGATCTGCTCCATAAACATGATGCCGATAATATCGGTTATGTTAATACCACTTCTGGAATGACGGCAATAAATGTGCAGACTGCCATTGATGAACTTGATGACAGACTTGATGATGCAGGAACAGATTTAACAAACCATATCAATGATACAGCAAATCCGCACAATACAACGCTTACACAAGTAATTGCGGAAGAAACAACTCTCGATACAGACTTAACGGTTACTAACTTAACCACGTTGGTAAATGCCGGAAATGCTGATGCTCTTCACATTCATGATTCTGAAGCCATTACCTTTGACAATACCGGAACGGGAATGTCAGCAACAAATGTGGAGTCTGCTCTCATTGAAATTAAGGGAATGTTTGCCGACACAATTGGAAAAGGTACTGCTTTCCCAACCACACCGGCACCAGACGCGGGAGATTTGTTCTATCGCACAGATTTGTCGCTCTTCTTCCAATATGACGGAACCAGATCAGAATGGCTTTCAGTTGCACAAATGTTCCTTGATTGGGGTAGTGCATCCGCTGATGGAACATACCTCAATATCCACGGCGCCGCCGCAACTCAGACTGGTTATTTGATGCCTCGAAATGGAAAGATTATTTCCATTACCGCTCGATGTGCGTCTGGTAACCAATCAAAGGTTTTGGAAATCAGAAGAAACCACAATTCAACAACGCCACTTAAAACATTCTCACTTTCAAGCGGTTCTTATTCCAGCATCGCTGAAAATATTGACTTTGTTGCTGGCGATTATATTCAAGCATTTGCTCAATCCAATAGTATACCAGCACGAGATGCAGTCGTAATGGTTACGATAGCATGGAAAGAATAACGGAGATTGAAAAGCCGTCCTTCGGGACGGCTTTTTTATTGTTGACACATATTTATCTATTCACTATAATTGTATACAGGTGGTGGTGGAATGTATAAGATAGTGAGTGATTACATCCCAGCGGATGTGGTCAAAAATCCCTATTATTTTACTCAGAAGTTTTATAAATACTTGTCTCATAAGGTTTTACAGGTTTATGAGGCATCAGAAACAAATCGTAATAAATATCCATTTTCTCTATTCACCCAGAAATTTGTTGACATTATCTTGGAAATTGATTCAATGCTTATTGGACTTAATCACAATCCTAAACTTGGATGGACATTTCCGGTTAAAAAAGCAGTCAAGAAAATAGATACCCGAAGGGTATACTACATTGATGGGGAATTCGCCATTTATATTCGGCATAATGCTGATAAAATGGTATACCTTTTTACTGGGAATAAAAAACAAAGAGCGATATCGTCATCCGAAATATTGTCTCTTAAGAAGGCTGGAAAGTATCGAGAATGCACAGCCTTAGAAAAACTTGAAATACTTTACGATTTATGATATAATGGATATGGTGGATTTTATGAGGATGGTGGTGGTGGTATGGAAGAAGAATTTGAAGAGTCGCTGTCAATAGTAGAGCAAATCTTCGACAAAGACCATGAACTCATGGGTCTCTTGGTTTTATTGCCTCAGACAAAAGCAATTATCGCCAATCCATTCAATGAAGAAGAATCGCAAGGGGAATTTAAATCCTTTTTGCGAAACTATTGCTCTGAACACAATATAGATCATTTTTATATTGCTTCAGAAGCATGGATGGTCGAGCAAAAAAAGCAAGACCCTTTCATCAAACCATCTGAACATCCTGACAGGCAAGAAATACTCGTAGTAACCCTCATAACTAAAACCGGGGATGTGGTTGCATTTGCTCCCATTATCGGCGCCGAAGCCCCTGCCAGATTCTTAGGGAACTGGAAAAAGCACACGGATGAAAAAGCAGTATCTCGGTGGGATGCTTGTCTTAGAGGGGTGAACAATGACCAGATATCGAATTAAAAAGAGAAAGACATTTTTAGAAAATCTCATTCGCGGAGCAGAATATCTCTGCGGATTTGATTTTAAAGATGAATATGACTGGCGCGGCGAGGAAGGTTCGTATTGGTCATATTTCCTGATATTCAGAGAGTCAACGCTTAACATTGCATTTGAACTTGCCAAGAAATATGACGGGATGGTCGTTACTATTCCCGCATCTACTTATGCTAATTTGGTGGATATACGATGAACATCAACGAGAACGCTCGCAAAATCATAGAAACTCTTACTCGCAACGGATATGATGCCGTACTCGCTGGCGGATGCGTCCGTGATTATGTTCTGGGCTTAGAGCCTAATGATTGGGACATTGCCACTTCGGCTGAACCCAAACAAATAGAATCTATTTTTTCTCATTCAGTTCCTGTCGGAAAATATTTCGGCGTCATAACCGTCATCGAAGGTGGTGAATCTTTCGAAGTCGCCACGTTCAGAACCGATGGCGAATATAAGGATGGTCGTAAGCCTTCTTCAATAAAATTCTCGTCCATGGAAGAGGATGCAAAGAGACGAGATTTAACCATCAACGGCATGTTTTATGACCTCAACAAAGGGATCATTGATTATGTCGGTGGGCAGAACGACATCATCCTAAAGACCATCCAATTCATTGGTTCAGCCGATGATCGAATTAAAGAAGACCATCTTCGCATTCTTCGTGCGATTCGGTTTTCACTGAAGCTTGGATTTTCTATCGATCCGCAAACTATGGATGCGATAAAAAAGCATGCCCATCTTTTAAGGAAAATTTCTTCTGAAAGAATTCGTGATGAACTTGAGAAGATTTTTTCCTGCGGTAAATGGAGCGAATCTCTTCGCCTATTATCAGAAACCGGTGTTCTTCCTCATATCCTGCCCGATGTAGAAGCCTATCAGGGATGCAACCAGAACCCCAAATATCATCCTGAAGGTGATGTCTGGAACCATACTTTGTTGGTTATGGATCATCTTCCGGTCAATGCAAGCAAGGAAGCAATATGGGGCGCTCTGCTTCATGACGTTGGGAAACCTCAGACTTCAGCCATCATCGATGGTGAAATAAAATCTCCCATGCATGAAACAGTTGGAGAAGAACTAGCAAGAAAGATTCTATTCGGATTAAAATTCCCCAATTCTTTTATTGACTCTGTTTGTTTCATTGTGGGAAACCACATGAAAATCAAACAGGCTGATGTAATGAGGGTGTCAAGAATAAAGAAAATCCTTGCGCACCCGAATTCTTCAGACCTGCTTATAGTATCGTATGCGGACTCTGATTCTGGCGAAAAGAATCTTTCATGGCATGATTATATCTTAGACCACATCGAACAGTGGACTAAAGAACAACTTCAGCCCAAACCCATTCTTATGGGAGCAGACCTGATTGCCATGGGATTAAAGCCCAGTCCGCTTTTTTCTCGTGTTCTTGGTGCTGTTTATGACGAGCAGTTGGAAGGAACTATAACCACCAAAGAAGAAGCCATCTCCAAGGCGATGGAAATTCTTTCAAGGATAGAGTCATGAAGAAATTAATTCACGAACTGCTTGAAGATTTGGCATTCTCACAACTCCCGGAAGATGTTTCACGAGAAGGCTTTTTCAAGCAGTTCGATGAATTAATCCAAAAGAATGCTACACATGGAATTTTGGCGGCATCAGAAAATTTGCGACCTGAAATAAAGGCAAAAATCTCTTCATATATCATGCAAAAGGATGGGTGGCGAGCGTTTGCCAAGCCAGCATGTAGCAACTACATGCTTTCGTATAACTACATGCTCAGTGCCCTACATAAAGGTGGAGATAGAGTATTCAAATTAGATGGAGATTTGGCAGAAGCACTTTACAATACCGACATTGAAATAAATGCCGCCGAAGTTCGACCGGTGTTTAATTCATTTGTCATTTACTTGGATGGTCAGTGTCTTAAACATATCGGCGAATATTCCCCTCCGGGCAAGCCTCATATAAAGATTGTACAAGAATACTGGATATCATATGTTATGGTGGAGTTTTTGAATTCCCCATATACCGAGACCGGCAAGATTATGAGAATGGTGTTTGGATATTTTGATCCGGGCACCGATCCAGAAGACGTAATGAACTGGAACAATTCTTCATTCCTTGAACTTGATATTGAAGGCGATGGCGTATTCCGTCCCAAGGATGGAGAAAAAAATGGACTTGGACATTTTTTCCCGGAACAATCAAAGTTTTCAGAAGAGCAAAAGGAAAAGGCAAAGCGATATAATGAGGCGATAATTAATTTTATTTTTTCATTTATGCTTTACGTTACCAACAAAGAAGATGATGTCGCTTTTGTTCGCGCCGCGAAACAGCCGATAATTCTCACCAGAAACGCCAAAAAGGCTCGCAGACAACTTCAGCAGACAAAGGATGAATCAAGATACAACATTTATTATGTTGGGCAAAAATATTCAGGAGTATTCAAGGAATCGAAACAGCAGTTTCTTGGGCATGAACTTGACCATAAAACTATTGTTCGCGGGCATTGGCGAGACCAATGGTATGGGCATAAGGCGAAGCAGGAAGATGGAAGCCGATTGCCCGGAGAATATCAAAAGCAGATTTGGATTGAACCTTTCTTCAAGGGGATAGAGTTTGAAAAGGGCAAAACCACTGTATATAAAGTAGTTTAATGTTTCATGCCGAATTGGTATGTCATTGGCAACTCACCATCTCCATACAGACTGAGATGCACTAAATAATAATCGTTTCTTACTCCATCTGCTATAACATTTACTTTTTTCACATTATTGATATCGGCAGTATTAAATGGTTTAACAGATATGTAATTGCCGTTATTGTCTCTGGTAAATTTTATTGATTTTAATTGCTTCCATATTCTCATAAACGACTTCATATAATAGTCTTTCATTGGATATTGAAATAATCTTCGTATTATCTGTCGTTCATATTCTATAAATCGATTCATGTGTTTTTCTCTTTAAGAAACTCACCCTCTGTATAAAATACATAATAAATAATATTTCTGCATGCAAGTTCCCTTGAATCAAAAATATCTTTGTTATAGATGTTGTCTATAAAATATTCATTTTCAGCCAAAGCACCGAGCATCCGCTTTTTATTGTGTACTGCAAGTATTTTAGGGTTAGCCATTTTCCAGTTAATGCTTGACGAATAGATATAATCTTTATCAATTTCTAATATGGCTAATGAAATTATATCTCCATCGACGTTTTCATTTTTCCAAGCAATATACTTCATTCTTTTAATCCCAATGACTTTATGACTTCTTTGACTTTCGGCGGTCTTTTCTCTGCTCTATAGAACTTATCAAAAAATGTTCCAAACTTCATGAATGTAGATGCATCATCTTTTTGTACTAAATGTAATTCGGATAGTTTTAACCATATGATTTTTTGGGACATGTTCCAATCAGAAAGATTCTTTCCTTCTATGTATTCTACAATTTCCATAAACTTCATGGTCTACTCCCTTAAATCCATTGAAAAAATAACCTCTTTAAGTGATGGGAACCTATCGTTTTCTTTACAAAATTGCCTAATATAGTTTGATAATCTGGTAAAAGCATCACAATCGTTTCTTTCGACAAGTTTCAAACAAACCAACTTCATCCAAATATCTACATGCATCAAGTTCCATTCCATTAAATTGTCAATACACGTTCTCATTCATTTATCTTGATAAATTTGTAAATTGCCTATCAAATCACCAAGATAATTGAAATTCAAAACAAAAGAGGAGTTATATGGCAACTTTAATTTTCAAAAATAACGGTGCGTCACTTCTAGCGGTTGACGATCTCGGATTGTCATTAGAAGCAGGTCAGCAAGTAGACCTCGTTACCAACTTTCGTGACGAGGACTTACTTGAATCACAAAACCTAGAGTCGTCACTTTCTTCAGGCGGCGTACTTGAACTTGATAGCGTTGCGATAACCTATCAGCAAATGGTTGATTTTCTCACCAAACTTAATCGACATGATACTATCGATTATGCCTACATTTCAGGAAAAGATGCATCGACCGATATTTCTGGCGCAGAACTTGAAAGGCTTTCAAACGGATCAGATGTTTCTTCTGGAACAGAATTGCACAACCACGATACTCGATATTACACCAAAACCAACTTGCAGACATCTGGTTCAGCAAGCGTTCACTGGGGTAATATCACCAACGTACCGGCATTCGGTTCGCTCAACTGGAAAGACCCGGTAGACAGGTCTGATTCAAGTTATGGCTCTGGAACTGCACTCCCACTTACTGGAAACTTGGTCAATGATTGTC
>CAZLSE010000046.1:0-13053 GCA_964562055.1 uncultured Gammaproteobacteria bacterium | reverse complement strand
TCCATTCAATTTAAGTAACTATGTCAAAAAAAATAACAAAGGTTGTTATTCCTGCCGCTGGTTTTGGTACCCGCTTTCTTCCCCAGACGAAAGCAATGCCAAAGGAAATGCTCCCTGTTGTTGACAAGCCCGTTATCCAGTATGTAGTGGAAGAAGCGGTTCATTCCGGAGTTGAAAATATAGTTATTGTAACTGGTGCTAATAAGCGCGCCATCGAGGATCATTTTGACGTGCCTAATGAAGACTTAGTTAAAAATCTTATGAGCGGTAATAAAGAAGTCACACTTAAAAAAATACGCCAGATAGCCGATATGGCAAATTTTGTGTATATCCGCCAAAAAGGGCCATACGGCAACGGCACCCCGATTCTTGCTGCAGAGCCGGTAATAGAAGATGAACCATTTGCCATTTTGTGGGGTGATGAATTTATATATTCAAAACCTCCCCGATTGAAACAAATGATTGAAGTTCATGAAAAGTATGGGGGTATTGTAATTTCGGGAGTAAAAATTGAAAATAAAGAAGATTTAAAGCGGTATGGCATAGCAGAACTTGAACATGTAAAGGGTAATGTCCATAAAATAAAAAAAATTGTAGAAAAGCCAGAGCCAAGTGAAGCTCCTTCAGACATAGCAACTCACGGAGGGTATATAGTGCCACCAGATATTTTTGGCGCGCTTAAGCGACTTAAACCGGGAAAAGGTGGCGAAATATGGTTAACAGATGCCATAAATTTGCTAAAAACAGAAGAAGTACCGGTTTATACAGTGGTGGTGGAAAACGGAAGATACTACGATACAGGAAACAAATTTGAGTATATGAAAACGGTGATAGAGTTCGCACTACAACATGAAGAGACTAAAACGGAAATTAAGAAATTTCTTAAATCGCTCAATCTAAAATAAATTGTATGGTAATTCGAAGAAAAGAGGCAGTTCATCATAAACGCACCGAAGTTGATGGTCGGTTGTATCAACATTTCGATGTTTAAAATGGATCTACAGTTGCATATGCCGAGTTTACTGGCGATTATGGGTAAAGAACTATTGGAGGCTGTGAACGAATCTATTTTATTTTAGGGTGTCAGGCTGAGTTTGAGATTAATGGTGAAAAGACAATGGTCAATTTGGGAGATTTGGTGCATATTCCAAAAGAAGCATCTTATAATCTTTTGCCAAAATCTGAACTTCTTAAGGTATTGTAATATATGGAATATATTTTGTTCTAATATGGGAAGTATTATAGAACGCAACGATACGCTACAATTTACAACTGAGCAAGGATTTCCAAAAGAATTAAACCTTGAAACTCACTTAAAAAATCCATATACAACGGAACAATTCAGCAATATGGTATTTACTTTTACTCATACATAAGAAGTCCGGGTTTATGAATCTCCACCTATTCTTATTTTTTTGTAGAAAACAAAAATAGAACATGGATATACTAGGGGTTCTTTCATATTCTTGAAATTTTTCACAACTACGTAAAGTGCACAACGTCAGGTAAGTACAAGATAATCTATGCTAATACACCTGAAGAGATGATAAAAGCTTGCAAATTAATAGATCGAAATCCCAAAACTTCTTATTTTTAACGTCAAGAACATTCTACTCAATAATAATTTCTGAAAGTGAGTTAATTATTTTGACCGGCTTTGACTGTTTTAAGATTGAAAAGTTGTAAAAAAGATCACACCATGGTAGATGCACGAGAATTGAACTTGCGCCAGCTGACTTTGCTACCAATATATCACTTATAGAGCCTCCTACCAACATACATTGATTAGGTTGAATTAAGTAAGTAGAGCTTACTTTTAATGCCGTTTCTTGGTGAGGTTTTGAAGTGTGTTACGTCATCTGCACGTATTACCTGATCGATTAAGTTTGTGAGTGAATACTGTACTAGCATAGAATCGAAATACCAGCGATATGCAAATGTAATAATTGCGATTTTGATTTGTTTTTCTTTGAAAGTCATAAGGAGTTCTCGTGCGCCTGATAAAAGTTACTCTTGAGGGAATAACTTACGTACCGTCTTGAAGTTACTAGTCGAAAATGCATTCACTTTATTGGAAACACCCAATGTATCGCATACTACTTGTTCTTTTTTACCAAAACATAAATTTACTATGTCTTTATCTTGAAAATGAGGAAATCCTATTTCGGAGAATGCTTTACGATAGGCTTTAACACAAAAAGCAACTGTGTCAGCAAGTGCTTCATCAAAATCGAAAAGAATGCTTTGCTATTTATTATCTGAATATAAAGTAATGGAGAATACTTAGACAGGTCGTTGTATGAGTTTATAGCAAAAAAACGGGTTAGGATAAATTTTATCCGTTTACGTAAACGGAAACACGATCAGAGCTTCCAAGTTCTCTAAAGGTGCTTTCTTTATCCTAAGATAAAAAAAAGAAAGGAGGTGATCCATCCGCTCCTTCCAGAACGGATACCTTGTTACGACTTAACCCCCATCGCCGAATGTATTCTCCCCCGATTGCTCGGGGTTCAAATATACCCGACTTTGTTGGCTTGACGGGCGGTGTGTGCAAGAGGCAAGAACGTATTCACCGCAGTGTGACTGACCTGCGATTACTACCAATTCCGCGTTCATGGGGTCGAGTTGCAGACCCCAATCCCCACTGAGGATGAGTTTGAGGGATTTGCTTCACATTGCTGTGTCGCAATACTCTCTGTCTCCTCCATTGTAACATGTGTGTAGCCCAAGTCATAAGGACCATGCTGACTTGACGTCTGCCCCTCCTTCCTCCCCAGCAAAGCTGGGGCAGTTTCTTGTGACAAATTTAACACAAGATGGGGGTTGCGCTCGTTGTCCCACTTAAGGGCACTCCTCACGGAACGAGCTGACGACAGCCATGCAGCACCTGTGCAAACCTTCTTGCGAACACTCCATATTTCTACAGAGCTGGACGCTTGCATGTCAAGACTTGGTGAGGTTCTTTGGTTCGTATCAAATTGAACCACATGTTCCACTGGTTGTGTGCCTCCCCGCCAATTCCTTTGAGTTTTAACCTTGCGGCAGTACTCCCCAGGCGGTTTGCTTAACGGGTTACCTTTCCCACACCTAATCCTCCGAATCGGAGGGAAAAATGCAGGTAGCAAACATTCGTTTAGGGCTAGGACTACGCAGGTCTCTAATCTGCTTCGCTCCCCTAGCTTTCGTGTCTCAGTGTCAATTTCCTCCCAGTAATCTGCCTTCGCCATTGGTGTTCCCCAGAGTATCAACGCATTTCACTACTCCTCTCTGAGTTCCGATTACCCTTGAAAAAATTCTAGTAATGCAGTTGTATCCCCAACTCGACGTTGAGCGTCGAGCTTTCAAAGATACCTTACAAAACCACCTACACGACCCTTTACGCCCAGTAAAACCGGATAATGCTTGAAGCCCACGTATTACCGACGCTTCTGGCACGCAGTTAGCGGCTCCTTCCTCGCAGAGTACCGTCAAGTTATCTTGCGATAACCTTCTTCCTCTGCAACAGTAGTTTACGATCCATAGGACCTTATTCCTACACGCGGTGTCGCGCGGTCAGGCTTTCGCCCATTGCCGACTATTCCTGATTGCTGCCTCCCGTAGGAGTGGGGGCCGTGTCTCAGTCCCCCTCTGGCTGATCATCCTCCCAGATCAGCTACCCGTCATTGGCTTGGTAGGCTATTACTCTACCAACTACCTGATAGGATACAGGCTCATCCCTTAGCGACCGGTAAAGGCCTTTACCCTCCGAATCGGAGGGACAATGGAAAATTACCCCCGATTTCTCGGGGCTATGTTCCACTAAGGGGCAGATTCCTATATATTACTCAGCCGTCCGCCGCTCCCATCTTCACCTTGCGGCAAAAATGGGTCGCTCGACTTGCATATCTCAGGCACACCGCTAGCATTCATCCTGAGCCAGGATCAAACTCTTAAAAAAATAAGAGGTCCACGGTCTACGACCGGGATCCTAACCCGTTTTCTGTACTATAAAACTCATACAACGACTTGTCAAAGATCAAAAAAACAAAAGAAGCAAATTCTATTTTACTGCGACTCATGCCTAATGTCAAGGGCTTTTCAAAGAAAGTGACGCCAGTCTTTCCGGATGTTGTAATAACTTTAGAATACCATATATCGTAGCCTCATCCGCGTGATCCGGAATAGATACATTAATATGCACTTCTTCTTTAATATAGGCATCAAGACCAGTGATTAATGCGCTTTTGCCAGTAAGTATAATACCTTCTTGGTATACGTCATTTACTACTTCTGGGGGTGACTGTTCAAGAATTTCACGTATACTATCAATAATTGTTGAAAATAAGGGGGTTAACGCTTCTCGCAGTTCACTTGACTTTATCTTTACTGATTTCGGAAGACCGTTTTCAAGCGATTTTCCTCTGACTATTTCTGCCGTGTCTTTTGTTGTATCAAAAGTAAGCGCGTTAATCTTAAGTTTTTCACATGTATACTCTCCCAGTACAATACCATGTTTTAAATGGACATAGTTTTGGATAATATTATCCATTGTGTCTCCGCCTTGTTTTAGCGTCTTGTTACTTACTATCCCGCCTCCGCTGATAATGCTTACTTCTACTGTTCCAGCGCCGATATCAACTATACAGTGAGGCTGATGGTGAAATACCGCTAAACCTGCACCTATTGCAGTTGCGAGAGGCTTCTTTATTAATTTAACTCCGCTACACCCTGTTTTTAAAATGGCTTCTTCCACAGCTTTTTGTTCAATTTCAGTTGCAATAGGGGGAATTGCACTTACTCCCACAAGTGGCGGCTTTATAATAAACCGCATTAAATAGGGATAAATTGATTTTTCCATAAAAAAACGTAACAGCGCCACCTCACTGTCAAAGTCGGATATAATTGAATGAACCATAGGTTTATGCACTGTCAAAAAATCAGGCGTTTTACCGATAATTGTTTTTGCTTCATTACCAAAGAAAATATATTCTTTTGGATGCGATCTCATTGCTACATACGAAGGTTCTCGAAGTACCGTTCCTTTTCCTTGCATTGCAATTTTTGTAGTATGCGTACCTAAATCAAATCCAATAAGAAGGGGTGAGAGAAATGGTATCTTCTCGATAAATTTTTGTATAAAATGTACCATATGAATCGAAACTCGCTATCTAATTTAATTATCTCTCTTTATTATACCTTGTTTTTTCTGACCCCATTTATCGTATTACCAATTACCTCTGAACTGTTTGAATTTAATAAAATAATATTTATATACGCAATAACATCTCTTATTGCGACCATGTGGTTCGTTGACTCTCTAAAAACAGGATATGTTGTTTGGAAGAAATCTCCTTTTGATATTCCGATTGTACTATTTTATTGTTCACAGGTTCTTAGTTTCTTGTTTTCAATAGATAAACATACCTCTTTTTTTGGTTATTATGGTAGATTTAACGGCGGTCTTCTTTCGCTTTCTGTATACATATTCCTCTACTATGCGTTTATCATCTACGTTGTTCCCAATAAAGCTGCTATCAGACGGCTTTTAGGCCTTACTTCACTTGCAATTATATTGGTTTTTCTTTGGGGTGTACCAGGGTTATTTAATAGAGATCTTTCTTGCTTGCTTTTTGTGGGAACCTTTGATAATTCGTGTTGGACTGCACAATTTCGACCAGCCGAAAGAATGTTCTCAACCCTTGGACAACCGAACTGGCTTGGAAGTTATGCTGCAATAAGTTTTTTTTCTTCACTCTATCTCCTACTTACAACTAAAAAGAAGTTCATCGCCATTTTTTCATCAATTGCTGTTGCGGCCAGTTTCTGTGCCATACTTTTCTCACGATCGAGGTCGTCTTTATTGTCTCTTACTCCTGGATTGTTTCTCTTTGCCATTTTTGTAATTTACTTTCGTAAGGAGCTTCACGAAGCACTTGTTTTTCACAGAAAAATAATTACAACTCTCGTAGTTGCATTAACAATTTGTTTTTTTACAATCAAAACAGGTGTACCGTTTATCGATAATTTATTATCATTTCAATTCATCAGAGAGCCTAAGATTCACCAAGAAATATCCCCTTCAACATCGTTAGATAACCAGCCATCAGAGCCAAAAATTGAAGTTGGAGGAGTTACTGAATCGTTAGATATCCGCAAAATTGTATGGCAAGGTGCATATGAATTGGGCAAACAATACCCACTTTTCGGAACAGGACTCGAAACGTTTGGATATGCTTACTATAGTGTTCGTCCTAAAGACCATAACCTTACGTCAGAATGGGACTATCTATATAACAAAGCGCATAATGAATTTTTAAATGTATTTGCAACTTCAGGGTACGTTGGTTTAGTAACCTATTTGCTACTAGTAATCTGGATTTTGGCTTATTTTGGATATATATTTGTGTATCGCAAAAATCTTAAAGTATCGGATCGATTATTCATACTATTATTTTTCAGTATCTATTTATCAATTGGAATAACAAATTTTTTTGGTTTTTCAACTACAACAATTAATTTATTCTGGTATATTCTACCGGCAGTCATTCTCTCTTTATATCAAACTGAAAATTCAGTTATCTATCGTTCGCCAATTTCGTTACAACAATGGTTCATGGGTGGAGCTATTGGCATCATTATGCTAAACTACTTGGCTTCGTATTGGTATGCCGACTATTTATATGCACAATCCGATGCACTTGCAAAAAATGGTGCCTTAGAAAGGAGTGTGCTTGTTCTAGACAAAGCACGATCACTTCGATATGAGCATGTATATGACGATAAACTTTCGTACATTTTAGCTCAAGTTGCATATGCTCAGTTAAATATAGGCAGATCGGATACCATAAAGGCACTTTTGGAACAGTCTGACAAACTTAACATGGATTCTATTCGTGCTTCTCGATCTAATGTCTTATATTGGAAAACAAGAGTAAAAAATCAATATCTCTTCTATCAGGCGACTCTAGATAAAAAGCGCTTATTTACTGGTTTATCAGCACTTGATGAGTCTTTTAAGTTGGCTCCTACTGATCCAAAAATACCATATTTTACAAGTACATATTACACGTTGTTATATGATGATGAGAAAGACCCCCAGCAACGTAGCATCTACAAAGAAAAATCAGTTTCAGAAATAGATAAAGCTATCGAGTTAAAAAATAATTACATAGACGCATATACCTTAAAAATACAATTATTAAAAAAATATCAACTGAAAGACGAATTAAAAATACTTCTTGCATTTTACTTAAAGGAAATCGCCCCTAATGATCAATCAGCTCAAGAGGAATACAACGCATTATAGAAGACATTTATTAGGGATGAGGAGTTAGTTGTGGCGCATTGGAACTTGATACATAATATCTGCAGAGTTGACCCGTTGCGCATTCCGCATCGGTTGTAAATCCGGTGAGACTTACATTTATTCCTGAATCTTTATTATTTTCAATATAGGAATAGAGATAGTAGTACGAAGGTGAAGCTACCGCTTCAGGAACATATAGATAGCTATAAGTATCGCCTGGATCAGTGGGTGTTCGCTGCATATATACGCGCTCACTGGTGGTACAAGCAGCAGTAGTACATAGCTTACCTCCAAAAAACGTACTAAAAGCTGGATATGACTGCCTGTCTGAAAAATATATCTCTAATGCTTTCTGAATCTGTGCGAGATCATTTTTGCGTTGAGCGTCACGTCCTCTCTTAAGTGAACTATTAAAATTAGTAAGCAATATTCCTGTAATTATGGCTAAAAGTACCATCACCAAAATTATTTCTATGAGAGTGAACGCTTTTCGTTTTTTCATATTGTTTTGAGTATAATACATTTTCATTACCGATTGCAGGTAGAGTTATATAACTGTCTTGCTTCCGCGAACTGATTCTTCAGGTTTGGCTCAATTTCATATTTGATAAGTTGATCAATGTACTTTCTCGCAATTCCACATTTATTAGCATGTGACGCTATGTTAAGTATTGTGATTTTTTCTGATACAAGGGAAGGTCGTAAACTGTGGGCCCGTTCCAATAGAAATAGTGAATAAGAATAGTCTTTAGCGATGAAAAATAATTTAGAACTATCGGAAAGTGCTTCTCTATAGATATCCTGCACAACTTGAGCATGAAGGAAGTTTTTTTCTTCTTTAGATATATTTGGCACGCGGTAGACTGACTCCCATAACGTTTTATTTTGCGTAAGGAGACTTGGAAGATCTTTAAGTACTTTTTCTTCAGATGAATAATATTTCCACAGTAGCCCTACAGGCATCCAGTAGCCAGTTGGCAAAGGATGTTCCATATAGATTCCTTTCTCTTCGTTTTGAGCGAAAATCATTTCGAAATCTTTTGCAGTTAATTTAGTTTTATTCATAATACCCCTGATCCTGCCGTCTTTTTTAAGTCGCTCAAGTTCGTGAGCTTTATTTAAATGATTCATTTGCATGAATAGCACATCAGATCTTTTTTTTAAACCATATAGATAATATTGAACGGGAAAATTTGTGTTATCGGTACTCGCATACACAATCCCTCCCATGGGAACTGTTGCCAGAATATCTTGCGCAACTCTATCAAAAGTTTGTAGATTTCTTATTTGCGAGATTGTTTTATAGTTAACAACTGCGATCACGCTTACAAATACTATATAAAAGACAATAAAAACGTGCTTAAATTTGTTGTATCTATGATACATGGAATGTATTGTTATTCCGCTCACTATAGCCAGAACATAATAGAAACTTATTAAAAACCGTTCATACATTGCAGTTGTAAACGGTTGTGTGAGTACAAAATTTGTGTATGTTAAAAAAGAAAGATGCGTAATTGAAGAGACAACGATAAATCCCCATATGGGATTATCACTCTGTGATCGAATGCGTAGTACAAATCCGCTTACTAACAATAGTGTTCCGGGAATCTTAAAATCTTGTATGATAAAGAGAAATATCGCAATAAAATCGTAGAGATGGGTAAATAGTGTCGACTGTGAATTGCTGTAAGCACTAAACGTGCCATATGCTGTACGAAAAAAAAGTCGTACAAGACCGTCAATGGTTTTTGCGTTTTCCCAGTCAAGAGGAGGGTTAAATAAACTAGCTATTGGAGCATAAAGATAGAAAGATATGCCAAATAAGAGAAAAATGAACGAAAATATAATAGTTTTACGAGTTACATGTTGAATAAGTTTGATACTTAGGAATATCCACCCTGGAACAAATAATATAAAGGTGTGATGATGTGAAATAGATAGACCTATTAGAAAAGAAAAAATGTAGGCATATGCAGAGAATCTTGTTTTACGAAACAGAAATACAAAATATGTTATTGATGCGATTAAGGCAGTATTAAGAGTAAATACTTCTGGTATTAAACTGTAATGCCATACGGGAAATAAAACTAAAAATAATACACTAGCAACTACTGATATAATTTTAGTAACAGAGTGTAGTCGAAGTAATTTATACAAAAAGTATGCGGTTATAATGGCGCTAATATTTGAAATGAGAGCTACGCGCCAGGGTATGGTGTAAATTGGAATTTTACTCACTAAATTAATAATGAGTGAATACAAAGGGTAGCCTGGTGGATGCGGTATGCTCCATGTTACAGAAGTTAATGCAAACTCAGCGCTGTCTCCTCCAAATATATACAATGATTGTAGCGCTGTATTAAAGATAAACAGAACAAAATACAGCAAGAATATCATTATACGATTATAACAAAAACCCCCTCCAAAACGGAGGGGGTGTAGCTACAATAATAAGAGTTATTGAACGCACCAATAACAAGTTTGAGTGCCTGCTGTACCAGTTCCCATTCCAGATGCATCGCACCCGGTAAGTTCAGTCATAACCCCTTGTGTTCCTGCAACAGTGCCGAACTTTGTATTTGGATCTACTCTAAATGACTTTGCAGAAGGCTGAAAACAAACAAAAGCTTTTTGTGTTCCATTTTCATTAACTGCCGTAATAAACACCTTATTTAATTGGTCTTTTGCAAGGGTAAAGAAATCTGCCTTTAACTCTCCCGCATCTACAACACTTCCAATAGCTTCATATGCGCCATTACCTCCGGCTGTTGTCCCAACACTACCCCAGTTTATAGTTCCGTTAAATGGAAAAGATCCTGCTTTTACAGATGCATATCGCGTAAATGAAGATCCGATTTCTGTAACTGTGTTTCGAACGCCGGTATCGGTGCCTTTTTTAATCTGTTCAAGTGGATCTAGTGCGGCAAGAAGTGCTACAGCTAACGCTCCCAATAGAGCGATAACTATTAAAAGTTCAATAAGGGTAAAACCTTTTTTCGTTATATTCATATACTTCATATTACGCTGAATTAAAGAGGTTTGTCAAGGGGATTTAAAGCTATCTAAATGAGGTGGTAAGGTTATATATCGGCGTTATGACCGAGATTACTAAAAACCCAACCCCGACTCCGAGCACTACCAGTATAATTGGTTCGATTAGTGTCGTCATCGTCTTTACTGCCATCTCAGATTCTATTTCAAAATAGCGGGAGATTCTTGACATGGTATCGTCAAGATTGCCGGTACGTTCGCCGATGGTTGCCATTTGCACAAGGATTGGCGGAAATAACATCTCATTCTCAAATGCACGGCCTAAACTTACCCCTTTTTCTACTTGAGTTAAGATGCTTTTAAATGCATTACGGTACATAACATTACCCGATGTGTCAATTATAATTGCAAGTGTATCAAGAATAGATACTCCGGATCCGATGAGTATAGAAAGTGTACGCGTAGCATCTACCAATGACGAAATGGAAATTACGTGTCCAATAATCGGAATGCGCAAAAGAAAAGCGTCGAGTGCAAGCTTTCCTACAGGTGTTTTAAAATAGCGCGAAGCCATGGTGACTCCTATAAAAACTACTGCAATTACCAATGGCCAGAATAAAGATAAAAAAGATGATATTGCCATTAAGATCTGTGTAGACATTGGCAGTTCAATATTAAAGTCTTTATACAAACCAAGCAGACGCGGCATAACAAACGTCATCATTACAAACATGATTCCTACCATTCCTACTAAAATAATTATCGGATAGGTGAGCGCGCTTTTTACACGCGTTTGAAATTCTCGTTGTTTTTCGAGGTTGTCTGAAAGACGAAGAAGGATATCGCTTAATTTACCTGAAGCCTCACCCGAACGAATAAGGGCAATATATAAATTTGAAAAATACTGAGGGAATTTACGTAGTGCAGTAGAGAAAGTCACTCCAGCCATAATATCTTTTTGCACACTTCTTAACACTCCTAATAGCGCGGGCTTTGTGATTTGTTTTTCTAAAATTGAAAAACAGTCAACAAGAGTAAGACCTGCATTTAACATGATTGCAAGCTGGCGCGTAAAGTCGACAATATCAACAAAACTTACCTTATTGAAAAGCGATGTTAACTGAGGCAATAGCTGTTCTTCTTTTTTTATTTCAATAGGTATATATTCGTTTTTTCGTAAATAAGCTACCACGTCACTTTCGGAGTATGCATCTATTGACTTCGTTACAATCTTGTTATTTTTTACTGCTTTGTAGGAGAATCTCATACTTACGAAATTAGTTTGTGAATGATATTTTTACGAACCGCAAATTGATGTGCTGTATCGCGGGAAATATGCCCAAGGGTATATAGTTTCAGTAAATACTTTTCAAATAGCACCATTCCTTCGGACTCGCTCGTTTCAATTACGTTGTCGATTTGAAAAGATTTTCCTTCGCGTATAAGCGTACTAACCGATGGTTTGTTTAAAAGAATCTCAACTGCAGGAATGCGTCCGGTGCTACCGGTGCTATTTACTGTTGGTAATAATCGCTGTGATACTACTGCTATAAGTGAACTTGCGAGTGAGTTTCTTATTTGATTCTGTTGATGGGCAGGAAAAACATCTACAATGCGATTAATAGCTTCAACCGCGGACCCTGTATGGAGGGTTGAAAAAACAAGGTGTCCAGTTTCAGCTACAGTCAGAACCGATTGTATAGTATCATAATCTCTCATTTCACCAACTAATAAAACATCTGGATCTTCCCGAAGTACTGATTTTAATGATGTTGACCAGGAAAGTGTGTCCTGAAGTAACTCTCTTTGTGAAATGATGGATCGAGCGGCAGGATAAAGAAATTCGATTGGGTCCTCTATAGTTACGATATGACGTGAATCACGGACATTAAGTTCATTAATGATTGATGCTAGGGATGTAGACTTACCCTCACCGGTTGGACCGGTAAATAAAATTAGACCTTGCCGATACGTGGTAAAGTCATAAAATAATTCTGGCAGATTTAGTTCACGGATTGTTCGAATGACACTAGGCACCAGTCTAAATGAACCCCCACATAGGCCTCTTGTCATATAAAGATTTACACGATATCTTACTTTATTATGGGTATACCCAAAATCTATCTCTTTATTTTCTTCAAAAAACTGTTTTTGGTGTTCATTTAAGAGTGTTTTGGGTAACAAGCCAGAATCAACTTCCGTTACCACTCCTTCATCGCGAAGATACAGAAGTTGATTATTAATACGAAGAGCAGGATAGTACCCAGGTACAATATGGATATCGGAAGCTTCTTTTTCTACTGCTTTTTCAAATATCGACAATATGTTCATATAGTATTAATTACACTTCAGCAACGCGTAATACCTCTTCAATTGTGGTAACTCCTTCTAATACCTTTAAATATCCATCCTGTTTCATAATGATTAGATTATCTTTTTTTGCTTGAGTTTCAATTTCTTTTGCAGAGGCTTGCTGCAGTATCATCTTATTGATTGCTGGTGTAATTTTGAGCACTTCAAAAATAGCCACTCTTCCCAGGTATCCTGTAAAGTTGCACTCAGAACACCCCTTTCCTCTTGCAACTTTAAGTCCCCCGGTAGAGTCAAATTTTTTTGGAAATACATCACTTAATACACCTTTAATATTGTCTTGCACCTCCATAGGTGGCGAATACCATTCTTTGCATAAATCGCAAATTTTTCGAACTATTCTCTGTGCTACAGATGCGTTTAACACTGATGAAATAAGAAACGGCTCTCCTCCAAGATCAATA
>CAZLSE010000045.1:0-13075 GCA_964562055.1 uncultured Gammaproteobacteria bacterium | reverse complement strand
AATGATTCAAAACGATATTGAGAAGCACGTCTAATAGGTATCATCACAAACAAGCTCATAAAAAGTTTTATATCACTAACTGGCGTATAGAAGCCGCCGAGCTTCGCGTCATAAATGATAAAGGAGAGCAAATTGGCGTACTTCCGAAACAAGATGCTCTTAAAAAAGCAGAGGAAATGGGACTTGATCTTGTTTTAATAGCGGAGCATGCCACACCTCCAGTTGCCAAGATTATTGATTTTAAAAAGTTTTTATATCAGGAAGAAAAAAAGCAAAAAGAAGCTCGTAAGGGTATTAAAAAGGGAGTTGTCAAGGACCTTAAGCTATCACTTTTTATTGGTCCAGCAGATCTTGAAAGGCTGCTCAAAAGAGCTGCGGAGTTTCTGAAAGATGGCAATCAAATTAGAATTAATCTTGGCTTACGAGGTCGTGAAATGGGTAAAGGTCAGATGGCCTTTGATCTTATAAACTCATGTATTGCAAAATTAGGAGAAGTAAATGTTGCCAAACCGCCAAAACTTGAGGGAAGAGTTGTTCGAGCAGTAATTGCTAAGAAAAAGTAATTAACACTTGCTCGTTCAATTAATTTAGTATATAATACATACTTAACATTAGTTGTACGTCATATGAAAGTTAAAACGAAAACACGAAAATCAGCTGCGAAACGATTTAAAGTAACAAAGAACGGAAAAGTACTTCATCGTTCACAAAACGTTAGACATCTTCGTACGGCAAAAGGTAAACGTAATTTAAGAAGACTTAAAACTGTAAAGTCATTAAGCGGGCGTTTTGCCTCAAAAGTTAAAAAGATGATGGGACTCAAATAACATATGGTACGAGTAAAGGGGGGCGTGCATACACGCAGAAAACACAAAAAGACATTAAAGCTCGCAAAGGGTTACTGGATGAGCCGTCATAAGCAGTTTAAAAAAGCAGAAGAAGCTGTACTTCATGCTGGCGAATATGCATACATGGGTAGAAAACTTAAAAAAAGAAATTTTAAAACTCTCTGGATTGTTCGGTTAAATGCAGCAATGCGTACTCTTGGCATGACATACAAGACACTCGCAACTGCTCTTAAGTCGAAAAACGTAGGTCTAGATCGTAAAGTACTATCACAAATAGCGATCGACTATCCTAAAACGTTTGAACAGATTGTCAAGAAAATACAGTAAATCTCCTTTCACATTTGACCATTTTGCTATACAATACTGTATTGGCTATGGATATTAATGCATTACAAGAGGACTTTGACACGAAACTGAGTGGTACCCGTACCATATCGTCTTTAGAACAACTCTCAACACAGTATCTCGGAAGAAGTGGAATAGTGAATAAGTTGTTAAAAAGTATAAGAAATCTATCACAAGAAGAAAAGAAACTTGTGGGATCTCGTATAAATTTCTTTAAACGCTATATTGCGCTTGAACTTGACAAAAAGAAGAACACCATTCTTGATGAAACTTCAAAAAGTACCTCGGTAGATGTTACGCTGCCACCGCCTGAAAAGCCTACCGGATCACTCCATCCCATCACCATCGCGGTAAATGAAATAACCGCGATATTTAACAAAATCGGCTTTATTCGAATGTCGTACCCTGAAGTAGACTGGGAGCATTATGCTTTTGAGGTCCTTAATATGCCTGTTACCCACGCGGCTCGTGATGATTTTGAAACCACATTCTTAAGCGGTCATGCAGACAAGAAAATGGGTAAGATGGTTTTGACTCCTCATACGTCAAATGGGCAGGTTCGTGAAATGGAAAGACTGAAAAGCAAGCCACCCATTCGTATGATTAATGTAGGGAAATGCTACCGTCCCAACTGGGATGCAACTCACACTCCCATGTTCCATCAATTTGAAGGATTATGCGTTGACAAAGATATTACTATTGTCCACCTTAAAGGAACGCTCGATTTTTTTGTGAAATCTTATTTCGGTGAAAAAACAGAGGTACGACTCAGGCCGCATCATTTTCAGTTTACAGAACCTTCGTTTGAAGTAGATATAACATGCACGATGTGTAAGGGTACGGTACTGATAAAAGGTAAAAATTGTAACATTTGCAAATCAGGATGGCTTGAACTTGGTGGAACCGGCATGGTGCATCCGAATGTACTTACGGCAGGCGGTATCGATCCAACAGTCTACTCCGGCTGGGCGTTTGGTTTTGGTATCGAACGGGTAAATATGATGAAATACGCAATTGACGACATTCGAAGTTACTATAGCGGAGATCTTAGATTTTTAAGCCTTTTTTAACATGAATATAAAAATTACCCACAGCTGGCTTCTTGAGCATCTGAAAACAGATGCTACACCTCTTGAAATGCAAGAGTATCTTTCCCTTTGTGGCCCGTCAGTGGAACGTATTGAGAAGCATGGAGATGAAACTGTTTACGACATTGAGATTACTACAAACCGTATAGATACTGCATCCGTACAGGGTATTGCGCGCGAAGCGCATGCAATACTCCCAATGTTCAAGAAGCAGGCTGAAATTATCCCGGTCCAACTTGCTTTTGAAAAAGTCGATCTACAAGGTGCAGTTCCTCTCACCATTATTGATAAGGACAACGTATGCAGACGAGTGCTTGGAGTTGTGCTTGAGGTACCGATTGGTATTCAACCTTCACCTACTTATTTGACCAATAGACTTACCGCATGTAGTGTTCGTTCGCTTAATTCTCTTGTAGACATCACAAATTATGTAATGCTTGAGATGGGACATCCTACCCATGTGTTTGATTACGACCGCATCTCAACTCATACTCTCATTCTTCGAAAAGCATTAAAAGGAGAGACTATTATAACGCTCGACGACAAAAAGTATGCACTAGATACCTCCGATATTATTATTGACGACGGTACCGGAAGAATTATTGATCTTCCCGGTATTATGGGTACGGCGAATAGTGTAGTTACACAAGATACTAAAAGAATCTTATTTTTCATCGAATCAAACGATCCTGTAAGTATTCGTCGTACTTCAATGCGGTATGGTATACGTACGATGGCATCCACAATCAATGAAAAAAATCCAGATTCCGAACTTGCTATGGCCGCCTTACTAAGAGGCATACATTTATACGAGACAATTGCAGGTGCGAAAAGAATTAGTCCGATAGTAGATATATATCCAACAAAACCCAAAGCTTGTGTTATCCATACCTCTGCAACATTTATTCATAAACGTATCGGTGTGGCAATACCTATTGAAACTATTGTGCAAATTTTGCAGAACTTGTCGTTTGAAGTAACAGTGAACAATAAGAAAGATATTACGATAAGGGTACCAAGTCATAGAATTTCAGATGTGACCATACCGGAGGATATAGTTGAAGAAGTGGCAAGAGTATATGGGTATTTCGCAATTCCCTCACAACTTCAGCCGCAACAGTATGTAGCGCAACCAAGCGATACAGAGCGATTGTTTACGTATCAATATAATTCTAAGTTATTCTTAAAGTATGCCGGCTATCACGAAGTAATGAACTACTCAGCAGTATCTAGTGAACTTTTGAAGCAATTTAACGATACTGAGGATAACTATATTTTTATTACCAACAGCATTTCTGAAGAGATTAAATTTCTTAGACAGTCACTTATTCCTTCTATCGTAAAAAATATTGCGCAAAATATCGGATTCAGACAAGAAGTTAGGTTATTTGAACTTGCGAAGACATATATACCTCGTGATAACAATTTACCTGTTGAAGCATTTAAACTAGCTGTTGTTTCATCTGTTTCGCTTGATGATGTAAAGTTTGCGGTTTGTGGCCTTTTAAAAGAATTAAATATTCCCTTCGAACTAACACAGTCAGGAACCCATCCGTACTTTCTTAACTCTGTAACTGGCACAATCATATCAAAAAATACAACTATTGGAATGTTTGGACAGGTAAATATCGTGTACACAGATAATCTTAAAATTGACAGACCAGTGTTTGTTGCTGAACTTCATTTCGAACCTATAATGCGTATGGCACGTCAAATGCCTGTCTATAAGCCCTTCAGTCAGTATGCTGTACTAACACAAGATATTACAGTCACAAAAAACCAACCGTGGTCTGAAATAGTAAAAAAAATAATGTCTACTTCTCAATATGTAATAAAGTGCACAATGAAAGATGTATATCAAAACACTATTACACTGCGTCTGCAGTTTACGAATCATACAAAGAATATGACGTTGCTTGAGGTAAAATCAGAACTTGAGAAGATAAAAAAAGTATTACAATAAACAACCGGAGAGTGAATATTATAAATTGTCATGTTAGATTTAGAGCGCAAGGCCCATTTAACAAATCGTAAAATGGGATACGAGGATGGGGGGTTGCAGTAATGCAACAATCGGACCACTTGGCTTTTTGCAAGTGAGTATCTGCGGGACCCCTCACATAGGTGCAGTGCCACCTGCGGAAAGGTTAAATTGTTTCGTAAGAAACTGACAAAAATCTTTTCATCTGCATATTCACTCGCGTATAGTATGATGGGCAGAAGCCCATTTATTGCTTATTAATAGTTCTTGATAGAATATGTGTGGAATATTTGCAGTTACTGCCGATCCTAGTAATCAGGCAGCTAAAACAGTTCTTGAGGGTCTAAAAAAGTTAGAGTACCGCGGGTATGATTCATGGGGTATTGGGCTTAAGTATGGCGATTCTATACACATAGAGAAACATATAGGAAAAATAGGAAATGCCAGCACAACTCTCCCTCAAGGTTCACTTGCAATTGGACATACTCGCTGGGCAACACATGGCGGAGTAACTGATGCAAATGCACATCCCCATCGTGACTGCACCAAACACATCTCTGTTATTCACAATGGTATTGTTGAAAATTATCAAATCCTTAAATCTGAACTCATCCAAAAAGGTCACGTATTTATCTCAGAAACAGATACCGAGGTCATAGCACACTTAGTTGAAGAAGAGCGTAAAACAAAAGATTTATTACCAGCAGTTATTGCCACCTTTAAAAAACTAGTTGGATCAAACGCTATAACGGTTCTTGATTCTGAGTCTTCATCAATTGCGGCATGCCGAGACGGTTCACCACTTGTGGTCGGGTATGCAAAGGATTCGGTATATCTTGCATCAGATGCCACAGCATTGCTCACTCACACAAATAAGGTTCACTTTCTGCTCGATGGTGAAGCGGTATTTATGCATTTAAACACAGCGTACATATACGATATTGCTACAGAGAAAAGAAAAAATACAACACCTCAAACTCTTGACTGGAAAGCAGACGAATCAGAAAAAGGTGGTTACCCTCACTATCTTATAAAGGAGATTCGTGAGCAAGCAACAACAATTCCCAATGCAATTACTTACATACAAAACAAGATTTCGTCCGAACTGAGAAAGCACATTGAGGAAACAAGACAGATCATATTTGTTGGATGTGGTAGTGCATACTATTGTGGATTAGCTGGACAATATTTTTTTTCGAAAAAAGGTAAACAAGTTCGTGTGTACGGCGCGTATGAGTTTGACCCGTTTGTTCAATTTGTTGACACAAAATCAACTGTGTTTGCCATATCTCAAAGCGGGGAAACAGCCGATACTATTCTGGCAGTAAAAGCTGCAAAAAAAAGAGGAGCAACAATAGTTTCTCTCATAAACGCAAAAGGAACTACTCTCGAACAGTTGTCTGATTTTGTGATACCCATGAACACGGGGCCAGAAATATCTGTTGTTTCGACAAAAGCGTTTACAGCTCAGCTTGCCACTTTGTACTCATTGAGTTCTACAGATAGCTCAATGGACCTTGCTGAGTTTTCACATATATTATCTGACTGGCTTCAATCCAAAAAAACACACGACTTAGTATTGTCTCTTTCAAAGCGCCTTTTATCGGATGAACATGTGTATGTAATTGGCAAGTACGAACAGTACCCAGCAGCATTTGAATTTGCGCTCAAATTAAAAGAAACGAGCTATATCCACGCAGAGGCTTTTTCAACTGGTGAACTTAAGCATGGAGTAATTTCGCTTATTCAAAAGGAAACCCCATGTGTCGTGCTTATTGCTGATACACCTGTCTACAATGAGGTCATATCATCGGCTATTGAGCTTAAAAGCCGTGGGGGGTACATTATTGGAGTTGGACCAGTCAATAACGAGGCGTTCCATTATTGGATAAAAACACCGCATGTTTCTGAGCAACTATCAGTGTTTTTTGCTGTAATTACAGGTCAATTACTGGGTTACTATCTTAGTGTGGGTCGAGGCGCAGATCCAGACAAACCTAGGAATCTTGCAAAAAGTGTAACGGTTAAATAGACACTATCTACATTAAAGGTTTGTGGTGGGAGAAGGGGTAACTACTTGAGTTGGAGATGGCTCTGACGTGGGTTCGGCATAATCCCATGGTTTATTAACGCCAAACTTGATTGCACTTTCCCCGGTTTTATCTTTTTCATTCGTCGCACGAACTTTCAGTTCATATGTTCCGTCTTTTGCAACGGAAAGTGTTTCTTCAAAATCTTGCTTATTTTCATTATAGCTTTTTACCTCATTGTTATTTATAAATATTTTTATGTTTTTAAGAGGATATAACGTTGTGGTTTTAATTCGGACTGTAAATGTTTTGTCTGAAATAGTTGATCTATCGGAAATATTCCGAATCGATACCACAATATCCTCTGAACGATTGTCAGACAGCTCTGTTGGACATTTCCATTTATCGTCGGCCTGTTCGGATCGCCATGTGTCGATACCCCCCTGCCATCTATTTCTGTTATCAAACGATACAGGATCACTTTCGGCCACTACATAACAGTCTTTCTCTTCAAAATTTCCTGTTTTTATTTCGATATCATTTGCCAGTTTGCCGTTTGATTTAGACACTTTAACTATTTTGTAAAAAGAAGAAATATCCTTCGGTTCTGTTCCCTGAATAAAATATTCTGATCGAGATGGAATACCATCTTTCGGAAGACCTCCAAAAAGTGAGTCGATACTTAATGCTTTTACTTTATCCGGTTTTTCCACGATACCGTCTTTATATTTTTTTAGCAATTCTATCATTAATTTGTGCCAGATAGGAGAAGCACCTGTCGCACCAGATGCAACGCGAGGATCCATGGCGGAATTATCGTTATTTCCGACCCACACTCCTACTGTAATCCCATTTGTGTAGCCAACAGCCCAGTTGTCTCTTTTATCATTCGTGGTACCGGTTTTAACGGCAACCGTTTTACCAGGGATGTTGAGGTAAGAACTGGTACCGAATGCTTCAATTCTTGCTGTGTTATCCGAAAGGATGTGCGATATTAAAAAAGATATTTCAGGAGAAAAAACTCTTGTTTCTTTACTCGGACGTGACGCGTACAGTATTTTATTATTGAAATCCTTAATTTCTATTACCGAGATTGGTTCTTTTCGAATACCACCCCGAGCAAATACAGCGAAAGAGTTAGTTAGGTCAAGGAGTGATACCTCGCCTCCGCCAAGTGTGATCGAAAGTCCGAATCGTCTTAAATTGTCTTCGGTGGGAGCAAGCGAATGCATACCCATAAGATCGGCGCGTTTTAAGAAGTCTTGAATACCGATAATAGAAACAAGCTTAACTGCGGGAATGTTGAGTGAATTGGCAAGTGCAAATCTCAGTTGCACAGGACCCTTAAATTTGCCATCATAATTAACGGGTATATAATCCGGCTGATTTTTCACAGGAAACACAGTTTTAACGTCCATAATCATTGTAGATGGCGTGTAGCCTCGTTCAAAAGCGAGTGCATATGTTAATGGTTTTACAGCGCTACCTGGCTGTCTAAGCGATGTTGCCGCATTAAAATTACCATACTTTTCATCGTTATAGTCATACGAGCCTACCATTGCAAGTATTTCATCTGTTTGTGAATCGAGCACAACAACAGATCCGTTTCCTACTTTATAATTTTTAATTGCTTCGATCTCTTGCTTTACAATTTTTTCAGCCTTTTGTTGTGCATCAAGGGATAATGTTGTTTTTATTTTTAGACCCTGATCAAGTATTTTAGTACCGAATTCTTTTTCGACAAATTCTTTTACATAAAAAACAAAATGGGGGGCATTTATTGACATTCGTGATTTTGAAAAAGTAAGTTTGGGTAGCTTTGAAAGTGCGTCCTTTTCTTGTGCGGATGTAATATATCCATCTTCACGCATACGTCTAAGAACATCTTTAGTCCTATCTTGCCATGCATTTTTTTCTCCGATAAACGGCGAATACCTGCTCGGACTTTGTGGAAGCCCAGCGATAAATGCAGATTCAACTAAAGAAAGTTTATTAGGCTCCTTATTAAAATATCCTTTAGAAGCTGAACCCACCCCATAAAAACTACCGCCGTATGGTGAATCATTCAAATACATTCCTAAAATTTGGTCCTTTGTGTAACTTCTTTCAACAGCAATTGCGAGAATAATTTCCTTCATTTTACGTATGGGTGTTTGTCGAGTGTCAAGGAGCGTATTTTTTATAAGCTGTTGTGTTATTGTTGATCCGCCTCCTGAAATGCGTCTATTGAGTACAAGTAAAAATGCAGATCTTAAAATGCCAATATTAGAAAATCCACTATGTGTATAAAAATTTTTGTCTTCAATTGCTATTGTGGCTTGTTTCAGTGAGTCGGGAATTTCTGAAAATTCAACAGGTAGTCTATTTTTATCTTTATACATTTCGAACAGTATTTTTCCATCTCTATCATAGAAAACGGTTGCATTTTCTGAGGATTGTGACAGCTTACCAGGTGAGGGTAAGTCTTGTGATAACCAGACAAAGAGTACTATTACGACCAAAATCAGAACAGCACCAAGTACTATACCTCCATATTTTGCGTAGTTTCTCCACGACTTCCTCCGGAGCCGTTCCTTTATATCACGAAGTTTTCTGCGACTAAGCATACTGTTATTATACCACCACTCAATATGGTATACTCATGCCTATGTCACACCATAAGAAAAAGTTTAAGATAACAAGAGAAGCAATATCAAAAGCCTTCATAATTCTTGCAACTGTAATACTTATTCTCACTTCTCTTGCTCCATTTCTTTTGAGATAATGAGCTCATGAAATTGTCAGACCCAGTTTCCTATCTTCCCAGAACAAGCGCTCTTACTATTAAAAAAATGCGGGCTGCAGGTATAGAAACTATCCGCGATCTGTTAATACTAAAACCAAATCGATATGAGGATTTTCGCACCATTATCTCAGCACAAATGCTTCATGACGGTTTAAAAGGAACATGTACAGGAACCGTAGAAGCTAAAAAACAACTATATACGCGTTCAAGAATTACAATTCAACAGGTAATATTGCACGATTCAACCGGTACGATTCTCATTCAGTTCTTTAATCAAAGCTATATTTTAAAAAAAATACAAACCGGATCGACGTTATCCTGTTCAGGAGTCGTTAAGCAATTCGGGAATAAACTAGTGTTTATTCCAACCACGTATGAGTTAGGATTACCTGCAATTCACACGGGTAAACTACTCCCTATTTACCCGGAACTTCGTGGGATGTCAACACGTCTTATTCGAGAAAAAATTCATAGCATTCTTAGCTTAGCTGAAGATATTGAAGAATATCTCCCTATACATATCGTTAACAATTATAATCTAACCTCGTTAAATGAGGCTGTTTCACTACTTCATAACCCTACACAGCTTAAAGAAGTTGAGAGAGCAACACATAGACTTGCTTTTGATGAACTGTTAAAAATACAAATAGCTACTCGAAAGTTGCGTCATCACTGGATCTCAGCTGTTAAGAAAGATTCAATTCGGCTTACTCAAAATGAAGAAAATGTAATAAATCGCTTTATTAGTGATCTACCATTTAAGCTTACTCCTGATCAACTAAAAGCATTTAGGACAATTCAAAATGATTTTTCTAAAAATACGCGCATGAATCGCTTTTTACAGGGGGATGTTGGATCGGGGAAAACTGTCGTAGCTGTTTTAGCTTCGTTACACATCTATCTTGGAGGCCAAAAAACACTCTATATGGCACCAACCGAAATATTGGCCGAACAGCAATACAACACATTTCGTACATTACTAACACATTTAGATATAAGAATATCGTTAATAACTGGATCACGCAATACAAAATTTGATCCGCAGAGTAATATATATATTGGTACGCATGCACTTCTTACAAAATTGTCACATGATAAAAACATAGGTCTGATCATAATTGATGAACAGCATAGGTTCGGCGTCAAGCAACGTGCCCTCCTGTCGTTAAAGGGAAATGATCCACATTTATTAACTATGACAGCAACTCCAATACCCCGTACAGTTGCGCTTACATTGTTTGGTGATCTTGATATGAGTGCGATACAAACGATGCCGGCTGGTAGAAAATCTATCAAAACAATACTTGTTACCGAGTCAAAAAGAAAAAATGCATATGAATGGATGAACAAGGAAATTGACACAAAATCCATTCAGATTTTTATTGTATGTCCGTTAATCGAAAGCTCCCAGTCGGAAACGCTCCAGTCGGTAAAGTCTGCAACTCAAGAGTATGATCGTTTAAAAAAGGAACTATTTCCCCATCGTACGGTTGCTTTGTTACATGGGAGGTTAAAGTCAGAAGATAAAAGCCGCATTCTTCATGATTTTGCCTTAAATAAGATATCGGTACTGGTAACTACCTCAGTTGTAGAGGTAGGAATAGATATACCAAACTGTACAATTATGTGCATAGAAGGTGCAGAGCGATTTGGTTTAGCACAGCTTCATCAATTAAGGGGGAGAATTGGAAGAGGACAAGAACAGTCTTATTGTTTGTTATTCCCAACGGATAGTTCTCGCCAATCAGAACGGTTGCAGTTTTTTG
This sequence comes from uncultured Gammaproteobacteria bacterium, assembly GCA_964562055.1. Lineage (GTDB taxonomy): Bacteria > Patescibacteriota > Microgenomatia > UBA1406 > GWC2-37-13 > JAKBEU01. Next base: position 2,232 of record CAZLSE010000045.1, on the reverse strand, counting down.
CACAGCATACGAATGGCATGGAGTTAGCAGATTTTGATCTAAAAAAGCGAGGCCCGGGATCGTTATACGGATTTGAACAGCATGGTTATCTAGATGTGCAGTTTACTAACCTATCAGATACAAAAATGATCAAAGAAACGCAGGAGGCCGCTGATTATCTCATTACTCATTGGGATGAAACACGCTATCCTGAGTTCCTTCAGACAGCTGTCAATTTTCAAAAGGAGCTTGTTGCAAAAGATTAATTGGCTTATGCCAATGTTAATTATTATTACTAGATTAACATTAGGGCATCTGCTATAATTACTCAATATGACACCTTTACCTAAACGCAAACATTCGACACAACGCAAAGGAAAGCGCATCGCATCAAAATATGCTGGATTGCCAGGGCTTATAGTTTGTAAAAACTGTGGGAAAAAGAAACGAGCGCATCTTATCTGCAAATATTGCAACAAATAAATCTCGTATGGATATACGCCACCAGCGAAGAATACAAGCTGTGGAGACTATCTTTGCTTATTCTTTCAAACATGTTACTTTTAAACCACCACATGACAGCGATCTTTTTCACGGAGTAGTACGCAATATCACGCGTATTGATGCCTTTATTGAAAATTACGCACCCAAATTCCCCATAAATCGTATATCCAAAATAGATTTGGCAATCCTTCGACTCGCGATTTACGAGCTTGAAATTAATCCGGTTGAACCCAAAAAAGTGATTATTAATGAGGCGGTAGAATTAGCAAAAGAGCTTGGAGGAGAGAAATCATATCTTTTTATTAATGGAGTACTGGGTAAGTTTGTTCAATTAAAATGAAATCAGTTCAAGATACCACCGGTATTGTATTCAAAAATCAAGCGCTACTTAATCATGCCTTTATCCATCGGTCTTTTTTAAATGAGCATAAAAATGATAAAACGATAACATCAAACGAAAAACTTGAATTTTTAGGCGACAGTGTGTTATCCCTTGCTACTTCAATCTATTTGTATAAATACTATCCTCTGCTTGATGAAGGAACTTATACCGATATTAAAGCATCGGTTGTACGTACAGAGACTCTCGCTGAGGTTGCAAAAATACTAGGTTTCGGTAATGTAATTCTATTGTCAAAAGGAGAAGAGCTTAATGGGGGAAGAAATAATAAAAATATTTTAGCAGATTGTCTAGAGTCATATATTGCCGCTCTTTTCTTGGATCAGGGCTTCGAAATGGCATTTACATTTATAGTAAAATATATATTTAAAGACCGTCTATCTCATATAGTTGAAAATAAACTCTATTTATCCCCAAAAAGTAGATTGCAAGAACTTATACAGGCAACGCATAAAACTCTTCCACAATACGTGCTTGATAACGAATCGGGCCCGGAGCATAAAAAAACATTTGAGGTCTCGGTGTATTTTGGAGACAAATTATTGGGTAATGGGTCGGGAATGTCAAAAAAAGAAGCAGAAGAGAATGCTGCAAAAAATGCATTGGAATTTATTAAGAAATAAAGGTATAATAGTAGTCTTACAATTTGTTAAGCCAGATTGAATATGCCAGTAACAATTCGATTAATGAGATTCGGAAAACGCGGATATGCAACATATCGTATCGTTGCACTTGATAAGCGCAAAAAAAGAGATGGCTCCTATATTGAAAAAGTAGGTACATATAATCCTCACGCACCCATTCCTTTTTTTATAAATGGTGAAAAATTGAACTATTGGCTTAAGAAAGGTGCGGTTCTTTCGGAAGGAGTACAGAAACTCATGAAAAAAATCAAGGCAGCTATGACTGTAACATCAAGTTGAGTTAAATAGAATTATTCTGTAAACGGATCCTTCTTAATTTCGTACTCTGTATTAACAAACGTACTCCCACCCGAATATAACTCAACTTGTGATTTTATAGCAGACAGCTTATCTAGTTCTTCTTGTGATAATTGAGGTACTTGCACTGTTTCATTGAAAGAAAATCGTTTACTGTAAAAATTTAAATTAATTCTCGTAGCAGTAGTACCTGTTCCCCCATATTGTATTTTGTCACTTGTTGCCAATCTCCCACCGCTAAACTGGTATACATTGAGAAACTCTAAAAAAGAATTTGCGTCACCCTTACCCTCTACAGAGAGTGTGAGTTTTTCTTTTGATGAAGCAGTTACATCAATACTATAATCAGTGATAATAAAACCTGATTTTCTACTAATCTCATCGAGCGCATAAATAATTGAAAAATAA
>CAZLSE010000044.1:12902-13131 GCA_964562055.1 uncultured Gammaproteobacteria bacterium | reverse complement strand
ACCGATATACGCTTCAATGGTGGCAGTACCTGGGGAACTAGAAGCTATCGAAAGCGTTGCTTTGCCCTGATCGTTTGTAGTTACTTCTGTATCACTTAATGTGCCATGTGATGCAGAAACCGTAACTTTTTGATCTTTAACAGGAGTACCATTAGCACTTCTTAAAAATATGTTTATGGTGCTTTTGGTTGTGCCATCTGCCTTAACCATAAGTGGGTATCCAAAAAGA
>CAZLSE010000044.1:0-12873 GCA_964562055.1 uncultured Gammaproteobacteria bacterium | reverse complement strand
TTTATTGTCTGCCGATGCTCGAGTAAAGGTAACAAGCTGCCCGCTTGTACTAAGTAGTATGACAGTTGCAAATACGGTAAAGAGGAGAAAAAAAACAGCAAGCAGTCCTCCTAATTTCTTATCCATAAGTATTTAAGCAAAATTATATCATGGAAACGAGTAAGTCAACAAAGATAATAATTATTGTTATTTCTTGCATACTCATACTTATAGTTTGAAAATACAAAAAATGAAAGATAGGTGTAGTATATATATACTCTTATTATGTATTGTTGTATAATACCGATTGAAAATGTACAACTAATACGTATAGTAATATTAGTATATTAGTATTTACCTATGCTTTATTTTTCTGAGCTCGAGGGAAAAGAAGTATACACGGACGATGAAGTGCTTATCGGCCATGTAGACGACTGTATTTTTACTGCTACAGGTGAACCTATTATTACTAAACTGGTACTCAGATCAAACATTGCCTCAAACTTAACCGTCTCTGCTAAGTCGATTAAACGTATTGGAAGACGGGTAGTTTTACACAAGGCATATAAGATAGCAGTTATACAGGAGAACGAATTATATATAAAACGTAATTTACTTGATAAACAAATTATTGATCTTACTGGTAAAAAAGTTGTCCGAGTTAACGATGTTGCCATCCAAAACAAGTCAGTACTATCCCCAAACGAAACGTATGTGCTAGAACTAGTAGTTGTCGGTGTCGACATAGGTGCAATGGGAATTTTAAGGCGGCTGGGAGTGGAAAACACTGCCGCATATCTTTTTAGTATATTCAGGCAAAAAATAATTTCAGATTTTCTACCCTGGGGTGAAATTCAGCCACTTGAACTATCACGAGGTACTGTTCAACTAAAAAAAGAAGAAGAAAAACTTGAGAATCTACGTCCAGAAGATTTGGCAGATTACCTTGAAAAAACAAATGAGAAGAATATTACGAAGTTCCTTAAGATTCTTGACAGCGATATGGCTGTAAAGGTTATTAGCAATTTAGCAATTGCATACCAAAAAGATTTATTTCAACACTGGCGGCCTGAGAAGGCCGCTTCTCTTTTATCTCAACTGGATGATGATGTTGCCGTTGACATACTTCTTGTATTGTCACGTCGTAAACGTGAAGAAATTATTGCACATCTCGACGATAAAAAACGAAAAGAGATTACCACACTTCTCAACCTTTCAAAAACTCCTATTGGACAACGATTATATTCTGAATACCTTACTGTAAAACCACAACAAACAGTCAAACAAATAATTGACCAAGTAAAACAACAAACAACTGACTTCACTTTTTTTCACAATGTCTATGTGGTTAGTGAAAAAAATATGCTGGTTGGTGTGGTAAGCCTTCATGATTTATTACTGCAAGATTTAACTACACCTATCTATCGGTTTATGGAACAAAATATTGTTGAAGTCACTATTACAACGCCGGTAGAAGTAGTCATAAACAAAATGTTAAAATACCGGTTGTCTTCTATTCCTGTTGTGAATAAAGATAGACATATCCTCGGTATCATTACACTTGACGATATTGTAGATGTTATTCGAAGTAAGTTATCATAACACACAAGGACCAAATACAATTTGCCCTTTCTCCGATTTAGGCGAATGATTTTGACCTACTTTGCAGTAATTGGATCCGCAACAATAACTGCCATGGCAGACAACGATGAGGCCGGTGTTGCAACATATTCTATTACCGGTACCACACTTGGTTATCCTATCTTATTTATACTTGTTGCAGTTACTATACTGCTTGAAGTAACCCAAAAAATGGGTATGCTTTCTACTATTAATACGTGCAAATGTCACGCCGAAAAGGCGAGAGGATTCTAAGGCCTCAAAGTATCACTTTTTTCATCTCTTTGACTGCTAGTTGCTAATCTTGTCAATACAACGTATATATAGCTGTGATGAAAACAGTTGCAGATATACTATATCTTCCTACTACACTATTTGTATTAATCACAATTTTATTTATTGTCTTTTTTATTATAAAAGAGAATTACAAATCCACTCAGACAATCAAGCTTGTGTCTATATAATTTTTCTCTTACTTATATAGTCTCTGCCTTTAAAGCAAAGCATGACTGAAATGCTACCCCCATATTTTCAATGAAATTACCTTTACGATCGATTATCTAAAAACTTATGTCCTTATTGGAATGGTAACACTTTTTTATTAGCAGCTTTATGTAGGGTAAAAAGCTTGTTCAGAACTCGTTACGTCTTGTTCAAATAGAGATGTATTTTGGTGCATTTCTTAGCAATATCTTTTCATCTTGTATGATCGTTGTCACCGCAACAATCCTATATATGTACACAATATACCGTTGATTAGCGGTAACAGGCTGCACTTGCAATGAAACCATTCGGAAAAGAGCTAGCCCTATATTAGTTTGTTTTTGGAATCTTTTTAGTGCTGGATTTATGGGTGTAGTAACAGTTGGATTGACAACTGTGTATGCGTTTACAAAATTTTTCGTTTTATCTTGAAGATTGAATGCATGTTTTACAAAAAGAAAGGTATATTATGTCTTTTTTGTTAGGCGGGATATCTTAAGAACTACTGTTGCACTCATCCCTTAAATATCGCTTTTCGAATTTGCAATCATTGCTCAGACCATCAACACCTCGACGCTGCCCATTAATTTTTTCTACCTTATAAAAATTTCAGTAATAAACATATTATGGGTGAACACGCAAACACACCTTTTCAATGAATTTTTGCTACAATTGGAGTTGTAATTATTATTTTAGCTTCACTATTTACCGTTGTTGCTACGGTAATGAAGTGATAATCCAAATATGAAAAAGCTTATTGTTGTCGCTGACTGGGCGCATGATTCACTTACTAATCAAGAAGTGCAAACTTCTGTTGAAGGTTTTGCAAAAAATCCAGACGAAGTACGAGTTACATTTGTATCCTCAACTCCATCAACACTGCACACTTCCTATTTAATGCAACAAATTATTCGTACTGAAGAACGATACGGAAGACCACTGCAAACTGTGATTTTCCAAAATACAGACCCACGAATTCAAACGAAAGAAGGTGTGGAAAACGCCAAAGGTGCTGAATTTATTGTTGCTCGTCTTAAATCTGGCATATTTGTATGTGGACCAAATGCAGGTTATGATTTTTCACTTCTTAAGCCGCATATTGAATATGTATACAAATATCCCAATCTTGATAAGGGTAGTCAATTTAGGTCCCGAGATTTGTACTCACGTATAAGCGCCCATCTTATGGACGGAATGGAAGATGAAATGGATCTTGAGGAACAGTCGTCAAATATTATTCCTGAACTGAGAGGGTTTTATATTGGTCATATAGATAATTATGGCAATATTAAAACCACAATAACAAAAGAAGAAATGAAGGGTAAGTTTGAACTTGGTGAAACAGTAAAAATAAGCATTAACGACATAACTAAAAAGGCAATCCATGTTAGTAACCTGTTTGGTGGTACACCAGGCCAATTAGTGATATATCCAGGTTCATCGGGCGACGCTTCAAATCCGTTTATGGAAATATCAGTCTGGCGTCACTTTACTGAAAAAGTTGCTACAACAGGCATTCATGAATTTCAAATGCCTCGTCCAGGAATGGAGATAGTATTAAAATGAATTTTGAATTTTTAATTTCAATTTTGAATTGAATTTCAAATTCATTAAAAATGAAAAACTACTGATTGGAAATTTGATTTTTGTAGGGCACTTTGTGTTTGAATGAATTTTTATTCACCAATGCAATGATTTTTCTTGCGTTTGTAAAACCTTTTTTCTCTATCTCGGCTACATTCATATTATTGTCAAAATGTCGAAATAGCACTTCGTCTGCCTCTGCATAGGTAAATCCAAACTCCCCCTCGTCTGTCTGACCCGCCCACAGACCTGCTGTAGGGGCTCGTTTCACGAATGTTTGAGCTATACCGAGTGTTTTTGCGAGTTCATACACTTGTGTTTTATAGAGATGTTGGATCGGTTCAAAATCTGAAGCCTGGTCTCCGAAGCGCGTAAAATAACCAAGGAGATTCTCAGTTCTATTTTCTGTCCCACACACAAGCGCATTCAGTTTTTTTGCATAATCGTAAACCACTATCATCCTCATCCGTGCCATTATATTTCCTTTTCGAAAATCATCAGGCTTTAGAACTGAGGAAATGGAATCAACCATATTTTTAATTGAAACAACATGAAACTGTGTTTGTGCAATACCGAGATCAGACTGAATTAGTGTAAAATCATTTTCGTATGATGTCTCATAGGGCAAGTGCAGAACTGTGCAGTTCTCAGCGCCTATTGCACCAGCTGTTAGGTAGAGGCTCACTGTTGAGTCAATGCCACATGACCATGCAATAACAACATGTCGCATATCTGCGTTTTTTAGTGTCTGCCGTATAAACTGGGTAATGCGCTCTATTTTTTTCTGAGGGCTTGGTAGTTGTATCATAAATATAATTTCTTTTCGTAGATATACGACCGAACTGATTCGTCTACAAACCGAGTAATGGGTAATTGTCCTCGCACTCTGTTTCTAATATGAGTTGATGCAATGGTACTCACGATTAAATTACCCTCGACTACTGTAATATTCTTGGGAATTGTGGTTAGTTTGAATGAGGTTTTAACCCGCTCTTCCAGTGTTTTAAAATCCGTATCACGGGGGAATACTACAAGGTTAAAATCGCTCACTATTGTTTGCCAGTCATTCCACAAATGAAACGTTGGCAATGCATCTGAACCAATGATCCAGTAAAAAATATCGTCTGGGTAGTGCTGTTGCAATAAACGTAGTGTGTCGATTGTTCTGCTTGGCTTGTTATTTTTTTCTTCAAAATCTGAAACCTTAATTGACTCTGACTCCATCATTTTTGCCATAGCAAACCTCTGTTTATATGGTGTTATCCGTTTAAACTTTGTAGGAAACTCAGGGAAGTATGAATAACATACCATAAGCCAGACTTGGTCCATGTTAAGTTGTTCCTTTACCTGTTGGGCAACCAGATAATGTCCGATATGTATAGGATCAAAGGCTCCTCCAAGTATCGCAATTTTCATGAATCACATTATAAAACATTTCTTGACATTGGTTATTCATACCTATAAAATGTGTGTCTAACTATCAAGAGAGATGGGGAGAGACCTGGCTCGCTAATAACCCATCCGACAACCGTATTGCGACTTCGCAATAACGGTGCCACAACCAGTCCTCCGAATAGGAGGATATGATAAGCCAATATGGAAAAACAGCGTTATGTTAATCGGTTACGCGGTGAGCTAAATCCCCTTCATTATATTTCCGATCAATCATTACTGGATGCAATATCATGTAAGGGTTTCGCAAGTAAATATGATCTTAAATCTGTTTGCATCGGAAAAACAAGGTTGGTTAATAAAAATGAAGCGTGGGGAATGGATCAGTTGGCAACAATTGATGATGCTCAGCATTCTAGACACTTTACATTACATTTTGTTACTGATCTTGACAATAGAGGAATCATTGTAACCGATACTAGAAATTCGGCAGTGTTGTCAAAGATTGTACTCAGGGATAGGGCACATGATGGAACCCCAAGCGCCACTCCCCCTCATTATTTAAAAGTAATTAATGGCCTTAAGACTAAGGAAATTCCAGAGAGATCACGAAGCCTTGCATTTACAACGTGGGGGTATTCCAACAACGGTGATACTCTGCGACCAGGTCAGCGTGCGGCTGAATTATCAATTGTATCTGCAGATCCGGAACAAGTTATCCTTGATCGTTTAATAAAGAAAAACAGATTATTTGTAGACCCAAAACAACTCGCCCAATTTATTGACGATCCATTCTCTTATATTCCATTTAATTTTTCTCATACAAAAGAATTAGATCTATGGTGGAAGTACTGGTTTCAAGTAGTTGACCGGGGACTACGAGGAAAAGAAATCCCTCAGCCAGGTCAAACGGCTCAGAAAGGTTTTGAGGGATTTTTTAAACACACGATCACATCCTCAGAAAAAATTGTAAAAGATTGTGATTATACACACTTAACCGCAGTTCCAACGTGGACTTATGTTCTACATGCATTCCTTGAAAATGGATTCAAACCGGCCGATAAAGCTCAAGCAGATGAAGCTTTTCGTTTTTTAGAGGCATTAGGTAAAACAAAACTTCTCAATGGGGAACAACTTGATACACGTCATCCAAAAGATCCACTTTTTTCTTGGCTAGCAGTTGCACCTTTTATGATGGAGTTTCATCCCGACCATACACCAACATTAGATATTGATGAAACTAGAAGTGATCGTTTTAATACGCTATTTCGTAATCTTAAAAATACGTTACAATCAAATGGTACTATTTTAACCTACCCCCTGGCACCAGGAAGAAATTTTTGGTTGGAGAAACAACTATGAATACAATTGTAAATACTGTACGTAACTTAGATAAAATAGCTGAATTGGGCTGGCATGAATTTAAAACAACTGAGTTCATTCGTGCGAACTTTTCTTCTAAACCGGTAAAAGTAGGATTTGGAGGTAAAAAAACTGGTTTACTCTACAAAGTGGGTATAGGTAATAACGCTATACTTATGCGAGCTGATATGGATGCCCTGAAGACTTCAAGAGGAGTCTTTCATACCTGCGGACACTCCACGCATATGGCCGCACTCATGTATGCACAAGAATATGCAAATACTCTCTCTCAAAAATTTACATTAAGTGACAAAGCAATATATTTCCTCTATCAACCAGCAGAAGAAACATTTCCGTCTGGTGCTCAGGCATTTATTAAAGAGTGCAAGGATGTTATACAAAAAATTGCCTTTGCTTTTACTATCCATGTAAAACCTCTTCTTCCCGTTGGCACCATTGGAATTGAAACAGGCTGCGTTTGGGCAAGAGGAGACTATCTTGAAGTTGTTATTAGAGGTAAGATGGTCCATGTAAAAGATTCTTACCACGCTGTAGATACCCTCGAATCAGCGGCGAAAATTATTTTAGGTATTAAAGAAATCCAAAACCATTATCCAAAATCCATACGAATAGCAGTTGGCACCATCGAAGGAGGAAGACAACCAAACACTATAGCCGACCAGGCACTTTTAAAGGCCGATATACGACTTAACTCAAATGATCTACAGTCAATAGTTAAAAAAAAACTTTTGGATTTGTGTAAACGAGTCGAAAGAGAAGACGGTACGAACATTAGTCACACTTATTATGACGGTTACCCTACAGTAACGAATGATAGCATCCTTACTACCTCAATCGCACAATTTATCCACTCACATACACTATTAAGGGTATACAATAAAAATAACTTTTCATTCGGATGTGAAGATTTTGCCTATATATCTTCTTTAATTCCCTCTGTAACAGCTTTTATTGGCACAGGTGATAAGCATGACTTACATGAAGAGAAATGTACCATCTCAGATCAGGGAACACTTAATGCTGCGCTTTATTTTAAGGCTGTTGTTGACTGGTTTTTGCAAAGCTAATAACTATTGCAAATCATGGTTCTCACCGCTATAATGTACAGTTATGGAAGAAAATCAAACAAACATGAAGGAAGTCGAAAAACTTTTTGCCGCAGGTTCTCACCTTGGCCATAAAAAAAACCGTTTGCACCCAAAAGCCCGCAAATACGTATATAAAATCGTAAATGGAGTAGCGATAATCGATCTCACAAAAACAGCAGCGCAACTCATTGTGGCCAAAAGATTTCTAAATACAGCATCAAAAGAAGGTAAAAAACTTCTTGTTGTAGGCACAAAACGTGTGTCCAATCAACATATTCAAGATATCTGTAAAGCGCAAAGTATTTCATACATTACAACTAAGTGGATGCCGGGGCTTTTGACAAACTTTGAAACAATCTCAAAAAACATTAAGAAGATGAATGACTTGGAAAACCAGAAAAATGACGGCACTTGGGATCAGTATGTTAAACACGAGAGAACAAAGCTTGGTAAGGAATTAAACAGATTGAAACGATTGTATGCTGGTATTGCTGATATGAAAAAAAAACCAGGTGTCCTATTTATTGTAGATATTAAGAGAGAAAAAAATGCGTTAAAAGAAGCCAAACAAAACAATATTCCAGTCGTTGCGATTACAGACACCAATACTAATCCAGACACTGTCGAATACCCAGTAGTTGCCAACGACGATTCAGCTACATCCTCACAGTACGTTATCTCCACAATACTTGAAGCGTACAATAGTGCAGAAAAAGCAGTAGAAAAGCCTAAAAAAGAAGATAAGGTAGCACCATCAAAAGTAAAAGAAGAGAATAAGACTGAATTTAAAGAAGAAAAAACCGAAAAAAAACTTAAAAAAGCAAAGAAAGCCGTTAAGAAAGAAGAAGGGGAGTAATTCGAATCTAAAGTCTTAAAGTTCATAAAGTTTATAAAGTATCAGTTGTACGCGTTTAGTCTTTATAACTTTATATACTTTATAACTTTAAAACTACATTTATGGCAATAGACCTTGCTAAACTTAAAGAACTACGTGAACGATCAGGGGTATCATTTGCACTATGCAAAAAGGCTCTCGAACAGGCAAATAACGATATGGGTTCAGCCGCTAAAATATTATCTGAAATGGCTGGTGCGAAAATTGCAGAAAAATCAACACGAACAACTGGTGCAGGCGGAATGTTTACCTATGTGCACCACAATAAAAAAATAGCTGCACTTGTCGAGGTACTAAGTGAAACTGATTTTGTATCAGGTAATGTAGAGTTCTATAAGCTTGGACAAGAAATCGCTCTTCATATTGGCTCAATGCCCTCAAAAACGGTAGAGGAGCTGCTTGAACAAGAGTACGTGCGTGATCCAAGCAAAAAAATAAAAGATCTTGTTAAAGAAGCGGTTTTGAAGTTTGGAGAAAACATCAAAATAGCTCGCTTTGTACGCTGGGAATTAGGAGTATAATGTTAATTTATAATTAATCATGGATATCCCCACATTTAAAACTAACCTTCAGTCAACAGTAAATGCACTAAAAGAGGATCTTAAAGGTATACGCACTGGTCGTGCTAACCCGGCAATAGTTGAAGAACTTGTTGTTGAGACATATGGCGGATCCACTAAATTGAAACTACGCGAGTTAGCCACCATTACTACAGACGGAGCAACAGCACTACTTATCGCACCGTTTGATCCATCAACTATTCAGGATATTGAAAAAGCTATTCTTAAATCTCCACTTGGTGTTAGCCCACAAACACAGGGAACACGTATTACGGTACGCATTCCACCTATGTCGCAAGAACAACGAGATAAATTTGCAAAACTTATTGGCCAGATGGTTGAGGAAAAAAGAGGCATTGTACGTAATCACCGAGATGATATTCGTAAAACGGTAAAGGAAGATTTTGACAAAAAAAATATCACTGAAGACGATAAATACCGTATTGAAAAAGAAATTGATCAACTTACTCAAAAAACGAATGAAGAACTTGCACGTGTAAAAGAACTCAAAGAGGCTGAAATTCGAGAGGTCTAATGAAGTAATATTTTAAAAGTATATGCCAATACTTCCTATCTCCCTTTTAGTTATTTTTATATTTGCCTCCATTGGTACTTATACTTACTACAGCCCAGTTATCCATACGTATCAACAAGATAGAAAGGATCTTATTTCTGTGCTTGAACTAAAAGAAGAAATTATTACCGTATTTAAAAATCATAAAAACGTGCGATACGCAAAATTATATTCTCCTTCAACTAATCAAATAGAAACACCATCAGTAGCCCTTTGCAAAAAACAATCCATCAACTGGATTACACAATACGGTGATTGCACATTGAATGAGTTTTCATCTGTACATTTACCCTAACTGAACAAAAAGTATGATGATGTCATATGAGAAATGATTCACTTACAAAACGAACAGGAGTCTAAATAACGTTAATTTTGACAAGTATATTAATTTTGATACTTTTTCTTTTAATAAAACCTAGTTAGAATACCTGTATTTAATTTTAATTACAACTGTATAATATATTTAACATTATGTCACTTCTTATTTTTATACTAATCTTAAGTTTTCTAGTTCTCATACATGAGTTTGGCCATTTTATAGTCGCCAAAAAAAACGGAATTAAAGTAGAAGAGTTTGGCATTGGATTTCCCCCAAAAGTATTTGGGAAAAAAATAGGTGAAACCGAATACACAATTAATGCTTTGCCCCTTGGAGGATTTGTCCGTTTGTATGGTGAGGAGTATCAACAAGTAAATGGTACACCAAACGACGCACACCGCGCATTTGTGACAAAAAGTCCTCTCCAAAAGTCTGCCGTAATACTTGCCGGAATAGTCATGAATATACTGTTTGGTGTAGTTCTTCTCTATGTGCTTCTTATGAAAACTCATTTTGTAGCAGATCCTTTACCTATGCTTTTCCCACACTCCTTTACGTTTGGTAAACAAGAGGGAAGAGTAATTGCGGTAAACCCTTTGCCAGGCTCTGTTGCTGAAAAAGCCGGAATAAAGTCTGAAGACGTTATCGTCTCCTATTCTATAGACGACAGCACATCTAAAACGATACTTTCTGCACAAGAACTCATAACTCTTATTAAGGCTTCGGAGAATCAAAAACTTATATTTGAAATTGAAAACCTCCGCACTGGTTCTTCACGTTTCATAACTGTAGTACCCACCTACAATGCAGAGTTAAAACGTGCTGTTATTGGGGTTAACTTAGTTGACGCAACTGTTTTATCCTATACATCACCTATCCAAAAGACCACTGCTGGGTTCCTCCATGCATATAATGTGATGGATTATAACTTTGCAATGGTTGGCAAACTTATTAGTCTCTCGTTTGCAGAAAAGACCACTCAACCAGTGTCTGGAGCAGTCTCAGGTCCCATTGGAATTTATAATGTAGTTAATGAAATTGTATCTTCGTCAGGTGAGAAACTGGTAACTAATATCATTTATCTCATGGCTCTATTGTCGCTTTCGCTTGGTGTTATGAACATCCTTCCATTTCCCGCCCTGGACGGAGGTAGGATGGTGTTTATCCTCTATGAGTGGATTGCAAAAAAACCAGTTAATAAGAAGGTTGAAGCATACACTAACCTTATTGGTTTCGCATTCCTTATAGGATTCGCCATACTGGTATCGATTAACGACGTAATGAGAATGCTCAAATAAGTGTCAAGTTAAAAATGTTAAATTTGTAATTAATCTTGTATATTAAGTTATGGATATATCATTCAAAAATATAACTATTTCTGGAAAGGTGGCAGTTGGCACTACTACACTCGCTCGTAATCTACAAACGATTCTTGGATGGAAACATATAAATGCAGGTTTAATTCAACGTGAGTATGATCGTATGCATAGTATTCACGAAAATATGCAGGGAGCATCAGCTCGCCCAGACGACCATGAAAAAGGAATAGAGGATATGGCAAAAATGATGCTTTCCGAACAAGAATATCTTCTCTACGAAGGTTGGCTTTCGGGCTTTGTTGCTCGTGAAATACCGGGTGTGTTAAAGGTACTCGTCATCTGTTCTCATGATGAGGTTCGTGTCGACCGTGTTGTTAACCGTGAGAATGTTTCAGTTGATGAAGCAAAAAAATGGATACGTCAGCGCGAAACAGAAAACATTGAAAAATGGAAAAAACTTTACGGCACTGATGACTTTTGGAATCCAAAAAATTATGACCTTGTCATTGATACATATGGCCACGGTCCAATGGAAAGTGTGGGCAAGGTTTTGGATAAAATCAAATACAGGGAAGGTTTTAAAAAGTAAAATAACTCATAATTTGAAGTTTGATTTTCATGTATTCTAAAATAACCATCTCTGGTAAAATCTGCACAGGTAAGTCTACCGTTTTTCATGAACTTCAGAAAAAACTTGAGTGGCCAACCTTTTCCAGCGGAACATACTTTCGAGAGTATGCACAGAAACATAATCTTGGTTTATCGCAGGCAGAAGAGCAATCAGAGAAACTTACTCATGAAGTAGATTCAATGGTACGATCCAAACTTCAATCCCCAGGAAATCTCCTACTTGATGCATGGCTTGGCGGGATACTTGCCGAAGATGCTAAGGGTGTATTTAAAGTTCTTCTTATAGCTGACGATCAAGTACGGTATAAGCGTTTTGCGAAGCGCGAGCACGTTTCACTCAATATAGCAAAAATAGAAGTAACAACGAGAGATAAATTTTGGTTTCAAAAGGTAAGCAAAATACATTCCCGCACTGATTTTTTTGACAGATCAAAATTCGATTTAATCATCGACACATCTCATCAGTCTATCGTCCAAATAGTAGATAAAATCCTGGCTGATATCAAATGGAATCGGTAATCCCTCAACAATGTCATTCAATGTTGTAAATTAGAACCGGGTTAGATACCATAGTGGCTAACACCATGTTAGGAGAAGTTTGGAGGGGTCCAATTTCGAACAGGAGTCTCAACCAAAATTTACAACTACTTTCTCTGCCCATTGAACGACTTTCTCAAAAAAGGGTACTTAATGTTGGTATTGATGAGGGATTAAGTTTTGTAGAAGCATTAGAAATGGGCATAGATTGCTATGGAGTTGATATTCTACCACAAATACAAACTCATTTATTGCCACATAGTCTTCAAAATCAAGTTCGACAGAGTCAGTTACGATTTAACGAAATGCAAACCAAGTTCCCCAATAGGATTAATTCTGCAGATTTTTGTATACCTGAAATCCCTTATTCCGAAAATCAATTTAATATTGTCATTTCAGCAAGCGCACTTCCAGATAACGCAAGAACACCTAAAGAGGCGGTGACATCTATTCTTAACATGATTAGTGTTGCATCCGAGTCAATCCACTTCTCATGCGGATGTAATCCTC
>CAZLSE010000043.1:0-13378 GCA_964562055.1 uncultured Gammaproteobacteria bacterium | reverse complement strand
TGGTCTTATGAAAGAAAACTGGCCCGATATGCAGTTTGCCGATGTGGCAAAAAAAGTAAAACGGATCATATTTCATGAAATTACCCCATCCGCTCTAAAAGATGCGCTTGAACATCCCGCAGAGCTTCGTATTAACCTCGTTAAGGCACAACAGGCACGTCGTATTCTTGATCGCATTGTAGGATACCAGCTTTCTCCCTTATTATGGAAGAAAACAGGAAAAAACTGGCTTTCCGCCGGTCGCGTACAAACTGTAGGAGTGCGGCTTATTGTCGAGCGGGAAAAAGAAAGAACTTCCTTTAGGCAGGAGCCCTATATGCTCGTGAATGGAATGTTTAAGCTAGCTAAAGGAGAAGAAACAAAAGCAAAACTTGTCCGACTCTCGGGTAAGCCCATAGAGCAGTCGAAAACTATTCAATTATATGCTGGTGAATATACTTTTATCAAAACCGTCATTACACCTGAATCGGTTGGCTCAGTAACAGAAGATTTAAAAAAAACATCTTACACTGTTAAAAACATAGACGAAACAGTGTCTAAGCGGTTTCCACACCCTCCATATACCACCTCATTATTACAACAGGATGCTTTTTTTAAGTGCGGATTTTCATCAAAGCAAGTCATGAGTCTTGCGCAGTCGCTCTATGAAAAGGGATATATTACTTATCATCGCACCGATTCATTCAATCTTTCAACTCAATTTGTATTTCGAGCCAAAGACTATATAACAGAAACCTATGGAGCTGCATATGCACTTGAAAAGCCAAGAGGCTATCGAACTAAGTCTCGTCTTGCACAGGAGGCACACGA
Organism: uncultured Gammaproteobacteria bacterium; assembly: GCA_964562055.1. GTDB lineage: Bacteria > Patescibacteriota > Microgenomatia > UBA1406 > GWC2-37-13 > JAKBEU01. Next base: position 12,568 of record CAZLSE010000043.1, on the reverse strand, counting down.
AGCAATACGTCCTACAAAACTGTTACCTGTTGAAAAACTTGCTGATAAAAAGGAGGCGCTTAGTGTAAATCATAAAAAACTCTATACACTGATCTTTAATAGAGCGGTTGCTACCCAAATGAAGGAAGCAGAAATAAAAACGGTAGTATGCACTTTAGAATCTCCGGAAGGACATGCATTTGAATCAACCTCAACGCAGGTATTGTTTGATGGTTTTTTAAAACTTGTAGGTGCAGAACGATTTTCTTCTCAAGAATTTATACCTGTAGAGATAGGATCGACAGCCGGTCTTTTGTCACTTGAAACCAAAGAACAAAACACTACACCTCCTCCACGCTATAACGAGGCATCGCTTATTAAAACTATGGAAGAGCAGGGGATTGGTCGGCCTTCAACGTATGCTGCCATAATTAGTCTCATCCAGCAAAAAGGATATGTAGAAAAAGACGGTCGTTATTTCGTACCCACACCCATAGGAACTTCGATTTCAGACTATTTAAGTAAAAGTTTTACCAATATATTTGAACTTAAATTCACATCGGGACTTGAAGATAAACTAGATAGTATTGCTGAGGGAAATGCCGACATGATACAGGTTCTTCGTGAATTCTACACTCCGTTTTATGCTGAGCTTGCCGGCAAAACAAAGGACAACGAAACGATACAGATTAAAGAAGAGACAGGTGAACCCTGTCCAAAATGTGGTAAATCACTTTTAATTCGTTATTCAAAATTCGGGAAGTTTTACGCCTGTAGCGGCTATCCCGACTGTAAGTTTACGAAACCATTTTTATTTGCAATAAAAAGTAAAGTTTGTCCAAAATGTGCAGGTGCGATTGTGGTAAAATTTACGAAGACGAAGAGAAAATTTTACGGATGTGCAAACTATCCGAGGTGTGATTTTTCAAGTTGGGCGTTAGCTAAGATACCATCAAGTAATGAACCCAAGAACAAAACCGATTAAGTACATATTTATTTCAGGTGGTGTAATATCCGGTATCGGAAAAGGCATCACATCTGCTTCCATCTCTTATCTTCTTCAAAGCTGTGGATACAACATTGTACCCATTAAGTTTGAAAACTATCTTAATATCGATGCCGGCACAATAAACCCCATAGAACACGGCGATCCTTATTTATGTGAAGACGGCACCGAAGCAGACATGGATATTGGTACCTACGAGAAGTTTTTAGGACAGGAAATGGGCGCTGATAACTTTTATACCATGGGTCGCATTTATAAAACAGTTATCGATCGCGAACGAAGATTTGAGTACAACGGAGAGGATGTTGAAGCGATACCGCATATTACAAACGAGATAATAGAATCAATCCATAAAACAGCTACTATAAAAAACGCAGACATTATCATAATCGAACTTGGGGGAACTGCGGGTGAATATCAAAATGTATTTTATTATGAAGCGTCTCGCATGCTTACCCTGCAAAAGCCAAATGACGTAATACACATTCATGTGAGTTATGTGCCTACACCGAAACATCTGGGCGAGCCGAAAACAAAGCCAACACAGTTATCGGTACGCACCCTCAATTCGATGGGTATTCAGCCAAACTTTATTGTTGCTCGCTCCGAAGGTTATTTGGACAAGCGAAGACGTGAACGGTTTGCGCTCTTTTGTAATGTGCACGGCGATGACATAATTTCCAATCCTGATGTTAAATCGGTATACGAAATACCTCTCGTACTCCATGACCAACAGTTTGAGCAAAAGATTCTTAAAAAGCTTCATCTGGAGGTACGAGAACCCAAACTAGATAGTTTGCGCGCACTTATCGCTTCCGTCCAAAAACCGAAACGTAATAAAGTAAAGGTCGCAATTGTGGGAAAATACTTCGGCACAGGGGACTATCAACTAAGAGACTCTTATGCTGCTCTGTTTGATGCGCTTGATCATGCATCATGGTGTGAAGAAGTAGAAATTGAAACCAAATGGGTAGATGCAGAAAAACTCGAAAAAAATCCAGAACTATTACAAAAACAATTAGGAAACGTGAACGGGATTATTGTTCCAATAGGCTGGGGAGTTCGAGGATCTGAGGGTATGATTGCAGCGGCCAATTTTGCGCGTGAAAAGAAAATTCCGTACTTTGGGCTCTGTTACGGAATGCAACTTGCAGTGGTAGCGTTTGCTCGGCATGTAGCGGGATTAACCGGAGCAAACACAACAGAAAACGATGAAAATAGTCCTTACCCGGTCATTCACCTAATTGAAGGTCAAAAAGACATGCTCGAGCGACGTGCCTACGGAGGGACTATGCGTTTAGGCGGTTGGGATGCGCTTGTGCGTCCCGGTACCCTGGCATATGAGCTCTATGGTACGTCTGACACGAGTGAACGGCACCGCCATAGATGGGAGTTTAATAATTCATATGCTCCACAGCTTGAGAAATCCGGGCTTGTAATAAGTGCCCGATCAAAAAAAGAAGGTTTGGTTGAGATTATCGAGCTTGATCGAAAAATCCATCCATTTTATCTAGGCACTCAAGGACATCCTGAGTACAAGAGCTATCCAGGCAAACCACACCCTCTTTTTGTGGGGTTCATTCGCGCTTGTAAAAAACACGATTAATTGATACAATTATTTCTCAATTCTATGGCAAACTCTGTTGAATACGAAAAAAACACTATTAAAGTAGGCGACACAGTATCTGTGGATTACAGATTTAAGGATGGTGAAAAAGAGCGGACACAAGTTTTTCGCGGTATTATTGTAAAAATTACAGGTAAAACCCCCGAAACTCGACTTGTTACAATTCGTAAAATTTCTAAGATTGGCGTTGGTGTTGAACGTATCATACCACTCGCATCCCCAAATATTGTAAGCCTTAAACTTATTCGAAAAGGAAGTAACCAAAAGGCAAAACTATACTACATTCGAGACCTTACCGAAGCGGAAGTACGAAACAAACTCTACAGCACAAAGAAGTAATTAAAAGTATCATACGTGTATGAACCTTTTTGTTGGTTTTCGAGGTGAAAATAGTGCATCAAACTTTCTTAAACAAAACGGTTTTGAAATACTTCAAAGAAATGTTCGTTTGAAAGCGGGAGAAATTGATATTGTAGCAAAAAGGTCGGATACTCTATTTTTTATAGAGGTAAAGACACGTAATGGAGATAAATACGGCAAGCCATATGAAGCAATTACATCTGCAAAGCAACGTAATATGAAACGCGCCGCCACATGGTATGTATTGCAAAACAAATTGGAGAAGAGTAAACTGAAGCTCGCTGTGGTGTCGATACTGATAGAAAATGAGAAGGAAGATATACGTATGTATGAGTTTGATTAAAGGTAAATAGTGATACGTAAATAAAATAAAAGATTTTTAAAAAATTAAAATTAACGGAGACTATGTTTGATTCAACAGGTGATATTCTAAACAGTTTTTGGAAGCGAATGTCAGATTTTTTACCTGATTTATTTGGAGGCATACTTATATTACTAGTCGGTTATATTTGTGCGGTGCTTTTGCGAAAGCTTATTCTTGCCCTTCTTCACTTTTTTCGTATCGATACTCTACTGAGTAAGACACATCTTATCGCGCATAGAGAAGTGCGATTGTGGCAAAGTATACTGGCTGAGCTTGTGAAGTGGGCAGTAATTATTCTCTTTATGGTACCCGCACTTGAGGCATGGGGCCTCTCACAAGCTACGGCTGTACTAAATCAGTTTTTGTTTTACATTCCCAATGTCATCGTTGCGGTGATAATAGGGTTTGTTGGTATAGTTGTTTCCAATCTCACTGCAGATGTTGTACGACAAAGCATGAATTCGGCAGGTGAGTCGGCATCAGGCACCCTTGCCATGTTTGCCAAATCGACAATTTTCTTTTTTACCGTCCTCATCATGCTTAACCAGCTTGGTGTGGCACAAGATCTCATACGGATATTTTTTACCGGAATTGTAGCAATGGTAGCACTTGCGGGTGGGCTTGCATTCGGTCTCGGAGGAAAGGATCATGCTCGTGAGCTTCTTGATGAGTTAAAGAAAAAGATAACTAAATAACCTGTACAATAAAACGTATTATGGTAATCGATTTTTTAATGTATCTGACTTCGTTTGTCGCAATTTGGTTTGGTGCCGATCTTATTATTAGGTCCATCGATAGAATTGCAAAAAAGCTCAAGCTTTCTACGTTTGCCGTTTCCTTTTTTTTACTTGGAATTTTAACCTCTATTCCCGAAACTGCTATAAGTGCAACAGCTATTGCAAATAGAATGCCAGAGATTTTTGTCGGCAACCTGCTAGGTGGAATTATCGTCATTTTCCTTCTGGTGGTGCCGCTACTTGCAATAGTGGGCAAGGGTATTCGAATAAATCATGACCTGGATAAATCTACACTCATTTTGACGATTATGGTCATGATTGCACCAAGCCTTCTTCTCACAGATCAAAAAGTGACGACTACTGAGGGTTTATTTCTCATTTTTTTATATGGTTCGTTGTTTTATTTTGTTCAGAGCAAACACGGCATATTTGATCATCAGTCAACACACATCATGGAACTACGCGCATATTCGTTTTTAGATCTTACAAAAGTTGGATTAGGGGTAGCTATTGTATTTCTATCAAGTCAATATATTGTGCGGCAAACTATATCTTTTTCAGAAGCGCTCAACATTCCGTCTTATTATATTAGTCTATTGGCACTTTCGATTGGAACCAACTTACCTGAATTATCAATCGCAGTAAAGGCTGTATTATCAGGAAAAAAAGATGTTGCGTTTGGAGACTACTTGGGCTCTGCTGCGGCAAATACGCTGTTATTTGGAGTGTTTACACTTATTAATGAGGGAGAGGTGTTTACGTACTCAAGTTTCTTTATGACATTTTTATTTACCGCAGTTGGCCTTATTTTGTTTTATCGCTTCTCACGTTCGAATAAATTTATTTCTGTTCCCGAAGCACTGGTATTGATTGGAATATACTTTCTGTTTGTTGTGTACGAAATAATCCGAGCTCTCCCGGTGTGGAACGGGTAATTATTATTATGCTTGTCTACACAACAAAATACGGAAGCATCACACAGGACTAGTCCTCTTAGAAAATTATAAACCTTGGTAGCTGGACAAATTCCATATATTCTTAGCTATTTAGACTCACGTGGTTTGTTTCCAAACATACGCATACATAAAGTTATGCAAGATCCAAACCGGCAACTCCACGCAGACGACATTACCCTCTCTCATTTACAGATGACACAGAACATTTGTAACACAGTCCGTGAAAAAAAAGCATTTTCCTCATATGGATTTCAGTACATACTTGCAAGCTTTCTCAATGGCGCCGATGGGCCCGTTGCTCGTAAAATGGGCACAGTTACTAAAGAAGGGGGAATTAAAGATGCAGCGGTAGACAGATTAAGTGAGATGATGGTTGCCGAGCTTATTGCAGAACAACTTGCATTCACCCCGGAACGTAAAAAAGCAATTCAAACTTCATTTCAGTTGTCAACACTCACAAAAGCAGCATGTGAAATGACCCATCTAAAGACTAAGGATGGTGGCGAAGGTGGAATGATACATAGACGTAAAGTTTTATATTTTATACTACAAATCCTCATAAAACTTAATACTTTTACTGATAGTAAAGATAGTAATAAAGAAAAATTAATTCGCTCAATAAGCAAAATACTTGACAGTCTAATCGAAGTTAGTATGAAAAATGCAATAGAAAGAATTAAAATGCTTGCTAAGAGTACAAAAAGTGTTGCAGCGCCTGAAAATTCTGAGTTTTCTGGCGCAACTGAAGCACGAAAATATGCAGGAGTAGTATTTCTTAACAATGCAGCAGGGATTGATTTAGTAAAACGAGTTAAATATATTGGCGGAAGGAAAAGTGATATTTACGACTGTTGAAGATCTTATAGACCAACGAAAATATATTCGAGATTTACTCAATAACGTAGCTCCGTTTTTGAATGAAGCGCTTACTATTGCGGGGTATAAAAAACCATAGTCTGAATACTTGGTTTTGCACACTATTTAAATGTATTCAAATGATGAAAGACCTATAATATAGTATAATGACTTATGGCAAGGGAACTGCTTACATCAACTAAATTACACATTGTATTAAATCTCAAGCGTCAAAGGAGGAGTTGTGTAGAAGAATCGACCGAATAATTGATCCCACTATACAATACAAATCACTTGCAGTGCACGGATTAACTTTAAATAAACTTGAAGCTAGTAATAAAAGAAATAAGGGACTTGAGCGTAATAGAGAGTCAGCAATTAAAGAAGCTCTCAGTTCTCTATCAAAATCAAATCGAAATGATTGGATTAACACACCAAAAAAAAATGAATCACCATTTGTAATTACACATCTCCCTCGACAAGATCTTATCACTATACCGTCATCAAACTTGTCGCACAGAAAACACATTATTTCTCACACTATGTTACATACAAAAAAGTTTCTGGAGTATGGTAACACTATTCAAAATGGAAATTTTTTGCGTTATATTACACAAGTTGCAGCTCAGTTAGCGTATAAAGAAAAGAGAATAGGAAAACTATTAACTGTAACAGAAGTGTTACACGCTTTTGCTGTTTCTGTCGCCTTGGCTCAAGTTTACACTACTATAGGTAAAATTAGAGATGCAGTAGAGCTAAATTCTGATGATATAAGAAGATTACCTAAAGTGTTTGTAATGGGAGAAGAAGAATCACCAAAAATTGTTCGTGCGCAAAATGTAGCCCCAATAAAGGATAAAGAATCAAAAATAAAACGTGCAATCCGCGATCAAATAATCTTTTATGCCCTTGGAGTGTTCTCACTCTACGGTTTTTCAGACGTAGTTTCCAACTTACTATACGAGAAAGCGGTGTTAAAACAGTAATAGCCTTTATTTACAATTTGATCGTGTAATTATACTTCTTAATTTAGTACAATGTCTGTAGTTATTATAAAATCATATTCACCTATGTTTAAACGCGTTATTTTGTTGTTTTCTAGTTTTTTTGTATTTCTCTATTTGCTAAGCTCCTTGTTTATGGTGTATGCCGCAAACGATGCGGAACTCATGCAGCAGGGAAAGATCCGCACCTGTTTAAAGGCCACATGGAGTACAGACGGAGAACATGAAAAAGGGTCAAAACAAGTAAGAGACGTCATACTAACTGGTCGTTGTGAAGCGCCTGCTGGGTGTGATTGTATGCTCTATCAGCATCCTAATGGAGCGGTAGCATCTGATCAAGAGGGAAATCTTGACACAGATTTTTGTGAAGAAACTGCAAAACTGGATAGTCCAGAGAAAGTAAAGCAATTAGCCCAAGTACTCGGGATATCCACTTCATTAATGGCAAAATGGGCGCCAAAAAAACCAATGTCTGAAGAAGAACAAGCTATTCGGAAGAAAAAACTTCGTAATAGATGTCAAAAAGCAATTCGCGAGGCTAATGATCCTGTTCTTGCCTCTGTACCTGTGGGTACTCGTAAATGTAAAATAGTAAAAAATAATATCGCCTCGGCTGGATCTGGCAACTCAAATGTGCTAGGCTTAACAGCTGACGGTAAAATTCCTTATGGTAACGTAAATATTGTCGTTCAAGAAGAAACGTATATACATTCACCAATTGAATTTTCGGCTGTTGGTATAAATGATCCAGTAGAAACGACAAGTGGAGGGGAAAATAATGCAGCCGGCGCAGGCGGGCATTCTACGCTTAAAAATGCATTACTTAGTTTCTTATCAGGAGAGACCACATCAACAGTAAAAGATTTAGCCAAAGATTGTACGAGTATCAGTTGGGATCCGTACGGCCGAGTATTTGATTCACAAACGCTTGAACCAATACCCGACGTTATTGTTGAGCTTATGGATGCGGAGACAAAACAACCCGTAGAGATGGCTTTTAATTTAAATTATGATGTTACCGGAGATGACGGACTATACAATATTCAAGTAGAAAAAGAGGGTATTTATTCGCTGAGTGTTGACTCGCTTACCATGCACACATTTGTTCAAAACCCAAAATTACATCCTAACTGGAAATATATATATTCTGATTTATATTATCCGGGTGATATATTTGCAGAATCTCAAAACGCACCCACTCATCACGATATTCCACTTTTTCTTGAAGGAGAACCCTATAGAGATGCAGTGGCAAAAATTGTACCAGGAACTCTTAAAAGTGAAGATATGAATGGGGTGATGATTTATAGCGGACGTTCAACCTATCCAATGGCTCAAACGTGCCTTGTTAATGAACAAACAGGGGAAAAAGTTGGCGACTGCGTAAATGCAAATAATATTGGTAGTTTTACTATAGCCATTCCAAAGTCGGAAGTGCCAAACACGCGGTTAAGAGTATCAGTGCAAAAAGTAGATCTTACCAATGCAGCATTATTTGACACAACTGGAGAAGTGCAGACGCTTCACATGAATAGTCTTATGTTGCCAGAGGACCAGGCGCCTTATTATTTTGACCCGGTGCTTAGCATGGTAGAAGGATATGCTAAAGATGCAGAAGGAAATAGAATTGGACAGGCAACTGTTCAGGTAAAACTTAAAGCAAATAAACAAGTATTTTTTGAAACCAAAGCAGATGCTCTAGGTCTCTTTACTTTGTATGCGCCCAATCTGCCTACCCTCGAGTATTATCTTGAATTCAACAACCCAAAAACCGGTAAAAGTGCTGTGCAGACAACCGCAGAGTTTGTAGCTGCAAACAAAGAATACCTGGATGAAAAAAAACTAAATTTAGTATTAGCACTCAAAGATGAACAGCCGGTTGAGGTTAAGAAAGTAGACGGTAGGCTAGGATCAAATTTAAGTAGCGGAGGCGCACAAAATCAACCTACACCAGTGCAGATTCAATCTAAGCCCTCAGTTGATCCACGAGTAGCTATTGTAGGAGTAATCCTTATTGCATTATTTGGTATTGGAATTGCAGCTGCAGTACTAATTAAACGTCAAAACATTCAACAGTAATAAGGCTTGAACTTGATGTCTATGGTATAACACTGTGTACCGCTATTCGGATCAATACAACCATTCATTTCGATAAAAATCAAAATAAAATTTTAACCACCACAATCGCTCAATCGTACTTTGGTTTATAAAAAGCCATTGAGTACCGCAACCGAACCAAATCTGAAGCCATCTGTTGCAGAAGTCCTTGAATGGTATTCTAGCTTCGGGTATGATAAATCTTTTCATCAAGTCATGCGTGCTTGAATTCAAACCAGATTGTGATACAATTCTTCTATGGGTGAATATGCGAACTATATGGAATCAGTCAGTTTAGTTGGTAACCAACTCTCCCCTCTCTACGGAAATGCAAAACCATTACCCATACGTTATTGATCCCAAGATTTGTCTGTTCAAAGAATTTTTGAACATGCCGTTGATGCAAAAGAATCAGCCTTTGCTCGTTTTATGAGACAGAAATTAAAAGGTACTTTTATAGAGAAAATAGTTATAAATACATTTTTAAAACATCTCGCAGATCCATCAGATAAAGAAGATAGAAAGTGTTTATACAACAGATGGATAAATGAAATTGGATCGAAGTTTGTTCCCTTCCTAGAAAAACAGATACCTAACCTTCAAGCAAGCGATACGGATAATATTCGATATGTTATAGCAAGCATTCAAAATGGAGACATCCTACTAAAAAGTAAACTTATGCTACATTATGTTAGGGCTAGGGCTTTGGAGGGGGATGTTGATGAAAGAACTCTAGATTTTGCAATCGACGAATTATTATGGCACATGTTAAAGGACATCGATACAAACGCAACATTATCAAGTGAATATAACTCTAGATTCCCAAATCGTCAAGACGCATTTGACTTTTACGGTTTAAGTGAGTTTGTTAGAAACGGTTCAACAATGGAATCCGCCCTTCAAAAGAGATTTGGCTAAATCTACGTTAGGTAAATGTGATCCCGAGGGGATTCGAACCCCTGATTCTCTGGCTGAAAACCAGATGTCCTAGGCCGCTAGACGACGGGACCAATATAAATCAATCTTTATCATTATAGAAAACAATCCCTCATTTGGCAACCTGAGATATTTTTATAGCATCATTTTTAATACACTGCAAAAGTAGCTCCGTATAGTCTCTTGGGTCATTTTTATTTTGTATTTTAAGCGCATTTACTTCAAATCCCGGAAGATGTAATTTTTGATCTGAGCGTGAAATTTGCCTTGTAAATGTTTGACTAACTATGGCTGCATCTATTTCACCAACCAACATTGCGCGTTGACTTGTTTTATATTTTGGAGGATTTGAATTGTCTGCCTGATATTCATAATATCTTCCTTTTTTTGAGTACACGATGGATTTGTTGCACCATTACAAGAATTTCATCTTGTATTAAATAGGCCTGTAAACTGTTTTCTATGGCTATATCAACTGATTCTTCAGTAAATTTAAATCAAGTACATCCATAATCTGTAAACTGTAATTTCCTATGTGATCTTTTTTATGGGGATTTTTAAGTTTGTTCTCGGCACTACGCATAAGCGCAGGTGTTAGGTCAATCGCTGTGAGGTGATGTGCTCTTTTACCCAAAACAAGTGCTATTCCACCGGTTCCAATTGCGATATTAAGCGCGCTTTCCACTGGTATTGGTTCCATTTTTGATAAAATCGAGTCCATGATATTCTATGCTCTTTTATGTTGTGGCCCGATGATAACATCATAGTAGCATGGTCCCACAGAAGAGCTTTCACCAAGAATATCGTAAATATCCCAAATTGTTTACTGTTGGCTATTTTATGTCCGATACGCATCAGTTCTTGTATAGAGTGACCAGAAAAACCACCCGGAAGACTTAATTTCCACTGTCTTTTTGCAAACTCCTCCATTGCCATACGTGAGCGGACATCAATGCGTTCGTGCATTTTTTTTGCAAACTAAGGTTTGAAAAGCGAAACGCGTTGGAGCTTTGACATATAAGTAGTGAATTGTACTAGCAATATAACCTATAGTCAATTACGCGGCCGTAAACCAATCTCCCAAGGGCGAAGTATCGGTAGGAATCCAGTTGTAGTTAAAAAATATCTCCTGATCCTTTGCAATATCTTTAAGGGCAGAAACCGTAATGGTTTTAGTCTTATAGTTAAACGAATATTTTGCATTTGGTTTATACGAATGGTTATATAAGCTGCAATATCCAAGTGCTATAGCAAAATACCTCTGTGAGTACTCAAAATAGTAGTAATACAACTTGGTCTTTTTAATGTGAGAGAATTCCTTCATGGGAACGAGTATGAGGGGGCAGACTTCAATGGTTTGGCCTTTTTTTATCGGTTCGGATGTAAAAACACCTTTACCCTTTACAGTTGGTGATTGGTTTACGTAGACTCGTTGGCCTTTCATGAGTTGTTAATTTTGTGAACAAGATCAAGGACATCTATCATACCATTTTGATCAATTGGTCGCACTACATAATCGGCAATTGCTTTAAGCTCTGGACTCGCATTACCCATAGCTACCTTAACTCCACTTGCCTCAAGAAGGGGAAAATCATTATAGCTATCACCTACAGCCATTATAGAATCGAGACTTATCCCATTAAATGAGCGTACGCAACAAGTGCGGCATGTTTGCCAGCATCGCCTTCATTTATATCAATACCAAGTCCACGAGAACTTGAGGTACGAATAATATGAAGATTAGGAAAAGTATCTTTTAACGATTCGTACACGAGTTGAACTAATGTGGGTTTTTGGAAAGGACGGACAAATATTTTTGGTGTTGGAGCTTTTGGTAAATTAACTAATAAACCACAGGATACACCTTTACCAAATTCATCGTGAGGCTCCCCGGTAAGCGAATATAAAGTCTCGCCTTGCTCAACAACATAGTAAAGACCGTTTATTTTTGAAAGATAATGTAAAACTTTTTGTACATCCGGAAATGTAATATATTTTCCCCAAACAACCTTGTTTTTAGATTGTGAGTAAATTTCTGAACCGCCACGAACGATATGAAGATCAGATAGGTTTAGCTTTTTACACACATCTGCAATTGTTCCCTCATATGCTCTTCCAGTTGCTATAGAGAAGTGGAGTACGGATTGTGTAAAGCCTTTCAGTTTTTCTCGTACGTCTTGTGGAATGGTATGATGCACGGCAAGTGTCCCGTCAAAGTCTGAGACCACTGCTTGGATGGTGTGCATGAGTAATGTTAAGTATATCAGAGTTTTCCTTATCATCTGTTTGCAATAGGGGCACATAAGATATAAATGTAGATACTCAACAGAATAAAAGAAAATTTGCAAGATCATACAGTGTAATATATACTATAGGTATGAATTTAAAAACGCTTATCGATAAGATTGAAAAGGTGTCTAACTTCTATTCTGAAAAATATCAGATATCAAGAGACAAACTATGGTACCTCCTTAAACTGCAAGAAGAAGTAGGAGAACTTACTCAGGCATATCTCTCCATGAGCGGGCGTGCTCGTCATAAAAATAAAACACCTGAAGAGCTAAAAACGCAGTTTGAGCTTGAGATTGCGGATGTTTTATGTCATGTGTTGTTGCTTGCAAAAAGTGAAGGTGTAGATCTCAAAAAG
>CAZLSE010000042.1:10931-15140 GCA_964562055.1 uncultured Gammaproteobacteria bacterium | reverse complement strand
CGCAGTCCCAAGAAGTATTTTATAGTCCTTGGGGTTGTTGTATTTAATAATTCGCTCATAGGCTTGAGCATATTTATATTTTGTGGCTTCGGATTTAGAGAGGTCGTTCAGCAATAACGCCCACTTTTCGTTTAGTTCTTTATATTTTTCGACAGACATTTTTATCACCCTTTAATTCTATTGATTAAAATATTCAAAAGTTTTCTTTATTCCTTCTTTGATTGACACTTCAGGTTCCCATCCAAGAGATTTGAGATATGAAGAATCGGTATATATATCACCCATTAAATCTTCTGTCTGTAAAAATGTACAATCAGGACAAATATTGAGTTCTTCATTAATGTAAGAGAACAAATCATCAAAAGAAATTACATCTGATCCAATTTCAATAACATCACCCAACATTGAATTAATGTTATCTAAAATTACGCCAACGGCGCTCATAAGGTCATCAATATAAAGATAACTTCTATCTGCATCGATATCCAGTGGAAATGTGTTTGAACCTCCATGGATAGATTTTAATATTTTTGCAATATGGCTATGAACATCAAACTTACCATATACTATTGCAGGTTTTAAAATAATATGATCTGATGTTACATGACGAATAACCTGTTCTCCTGAATATTTAGTTGTAGAAAACAGATTGACATTTTTCCCGATTGACGATAAATAAATTATTGGGACATTAAGTTTTTTCGCAATTGCAGAAATGGTATATGACCCTTCAACATTGGTGTGAATGGCGAGGCGTGGATTAAACATCGAATCATCATATTCAACCGAAGCGGCATGTACAATTACATCAACGCCCGCGTCCTCAATAAGTTTGGACAGCGTTGGATCGAAAATGTTGATTTCTTTGTGGGGCTTGAATATAGTTGACCGCCAATAGTCAAAGTACGGTTCATCAAGTCTATTTACAACTTGATGATTATGAGTGTCGCACCAGTCTGACAAATTGCGGGCTATGAATCCAGCCTCGCCAGTCACCCAAATACGCATTTATTTCTCCCCTGTGGCTCCAAAACCTTTTTCGCCACGGACTGTTTCTATATATAAACCTTCATAAAGGCTGTCTTCAGTTACTTCTTCGGGGATGGCGGGGACTATCGGCACAAGCACCATCTGGATTATCTTATCGCCAGCGTTGATTTCTTCATTTTTATTTCCAATGTTGTGTAAATTAATAATTACGTTGCCGGAATAATACGAATCAACAATGTGAGCGCCAAAGATGATGTTTTTTTTAGATGCGATGCCTGATTTATTGCAGAACATTCCCATGTATCCAAACGGAACCTCGACTTTGATGCCCGAATCTATCATCACTGATTCTCCGGGAGCCAGTACAACACCGCTAAAATCAAGCGGAACATAAAAATCAATTCCTGCATCGGTAGCATGCGCCCGTGCAATTGCTTTCGCGTTCGGATTAACCCGAGCGTATCTAAATCTCATTTTTCCTCCTGTATTGCATATCCTAGTTCACTCCAACATTCACACGTTCCATGTTCAGGGAGTACAATGCCTTTTTTTGTGTAATGCGTTTTAGGACAAAGTAAATACCCCGTACTCGAAAAAGCACATCGAGAACAATTTTTATCTTCAAACAAATTTTCTAATAATCTGTCTTTTGTAAACTCATTCGCTCGAATCATTGATGCTATCCTTAAGATGACAAGCAAACCAGCACTTGTCCTTGTACTCACAATTAATCATTTTATTTCTTTCTTCTTCAGAAGAGGCAATTATTTCTTGTAAATTGTTTTTGTTCAAATCACCAATAATCTTATTCATGTGATAACTTTGGCACATGCGAACTGTTGCATCATTCATAACAGTAACATCATTTTGCGGAGCAATGCACTGATATTCCTTGTGGTTTATCCATGCGAGTAAATAATCAAAATTCTTTTTTGTGAGTAAGCCAATCTTGTTGAGACTATTGAGGTCTTCTTTGGTAATGCTTGTCCAAGCAAAATCAGGTTGTGAATAATATGTACCTTCTTGATATAACATAAAATATGGCTGTTTCATGTTGGGAAACATATCCATCATTTTTCTGAGAATCACTGCATCAGTAGCCAACCACTTAATATTGAATGGACTAATCGTATATGCAATTCGGACTATGGTATTCTTGCCACGAAGATATTGTAGTGTTCTTAAGATTTCAGAAGTCAGTGGTCGATGACCTTTGATGTTGTCATTTAAAAATCCGTCCCAATTAAATGATACATAGGGAATACGCCTATCATAATTGATTATTGCATCGGCATTATTACCATGAGTTGTGAGGATATAGTTATTTTCAGTAAATGAATTAAGGATGTGGTTAAAATCATAATGGAGGGTTGGCTCCCCCCTCAAGATGAAAATATCATCCTTATTCGCTATTCCACGAATAAATCCAGTTCTCAAATTAACAATTGAATCTGGGTTAACTTGAGCCTTGTTATATTGCATGAAATAGTTATTGCAATAAACGTTGATCTTCATTAAAAACCCTCTACAAGTACCGCGTGTTCCTTTTTGTCAGAATATTCAAACAACCAATCTTCATGTCCATCATAAATGACATAGGTGGTAATTGAATCAACTGGGTGCATTTTTTCTGTTGACATCTTGATTAATCCGGGAATCTGATTCAACTCTTCAGATAAATGTGTCCCGACAAACCGTTCATTTTTCTCAGCGTTGGGTCCAAGTATATAAATAAACTTATTATCCATTCTTTTTCTCCTTCAGTATTTTTGCGCACTCGCTTGCATTTTCAAATAATTCGCCAACAGATTTATCCGCATTCACTCGAAGGATTATTTCTCCCAACAGCGGACCAATATCAATCACCTTGAACTTTTCAGGAAGGTTGTCGTGGTGAATTGAATTGGTAATATAGATTCTATCAATTGCAGAGCCACTAATTTTTTCAATGGCGTTCCCGGAAAGCACAGGATGGGTTACACAAACAAATACTTTCTTTGCGCCTCTATCTTTTGCCTGTTTTGCAACCTCGATAAGTGTTCCGGCAGTATCAACGATATCGTCTACAATCAGTACGTTCTTGTCTTTTACTTCACCGACAAATGCAAGAACTTTTGATACATTATCTGCTGGTCTGGTTTTATAAGTAAATCCCAATTCAGTATGAAAATGATTGGCAAAATGTTTTGCTCGCTCAACACCACCTGAATCTGGTGACAATACAATAAAATCGGAATCTTTTTCTTCTACTTGTATCAACTGAGAAATATCTTTTAAAAACGCCGGGAACGATGAAATATTATCAACAATTATATCGTTGAAGGCTCCAACGGAAGCATGGTTGTGTAATGATACAGTTACAAGATTATGAATACCAGCCGCTTTGAAGAGACTGCCGATTAGTTGAATAGTAATTGGAGTGCGAGGTTCTGATTTTCTATCTTGCCTACTTCCATAAATATATGGAACAACAGCGGTAATTCTTTTTGCTGAAGCCATTTTTACTGTTTGCGCCATAATAAGGAGTTCCATCAGCCACTTGTTGGGATCAGGATGTCCACATGTCTGAAGAATAAAGACGTCTTCGCCGCGAATGGATTCCTTGATTTTTACCTTAATCTCTTTGTTCGCAAAATCAATAATTTCCGCTTGCGAAAGTTTAAACCCATCATAATCGACGATTGAATTAGCCAGCGGAAGATTTGATCTTCCTGAAAAGAACTTGAGATTTGGTAGTCGGCTGGGCATATTTTCTCCTTTAAATATTATCTCGGATAGTCATCTTCTTCGAACTCTTCCAAATAATCATCAATGCCTTTGAAATTAGACCGCCGTAATTCACGAATTACTTCTGAAGGATCGATTCGCGGGTGTTCATTGTCTTCCCCATACTGGGTGACATCTACCGGTTCAGAATCAGGATACTTCCTGCGATTGCTCATTTTAGAAAAAACCTCCCTTATTGTTTTGAAGCCCTAACGCTATTTATTTCAGTTCTCAATCTGCGCTCGGCAGACGTAAGTTTATTATCAAGCATTCGGATAGTGTTTTGTAAACTTGCAATAATAGCACCTTGTGCTTGTACAGAAGATTCTAATTTTGCAACAACCTTTTCCAATTTAATTATTTCTGGGTCTTTCATTATTTTTTCCTTGTATATAGCATGACTACAAACTCTTCCATATTCTTAATATCTTCTGGTGATTTACTATTCGTCTT
>CAZLSE010000042.1:0-10921 GCA_964562055.1 uncultured Gammaproteobacteria bacterium | reverse complement strand
CCATGAATTAAAGTATGCATAAATTATCTGTACTAATTTCATGTGTTCGCATGGTTCAATGTCACCACCAAACCTTTCTCCACATATCTTACAGTTGCCATACATTATCGTATCCTCTCCTTGTGCTTAATTTGACCAGCCAATTTGCTTGCTTGTTTAATACAATCAGACATGTCAAGCATTTGACACGATCCTTGCCTTCCAGCAAAATAAGTATTCTGCACCGGAAGATTAAAGTTACTCAGTTGAAGAGGAGGGATAACCTCTTCTTCGCCATCGGTAAAATCTTTCACAATAATATTCTTTTCATGTTTGTGAAAAAACTTACCAAACTGAGTTATTGACATAAATGGAGTATGGTTTGGGAATATAATGGTATCAGGTTTTGTTGGAGCATATTGCGCTGAATCCACATCAAAAGAAAATTTAATGTAGGGCAGTTCTTCAACCTTGTTAAGAAAATAATCAACTCTTCCAGTACAAATAACTATTTCATTTTCAGGTAAATCAAATCTGCTTACTTTTTGATTGAGGTATACATCAACACCTTGAGTGAGATATGTAAATACTTTATTATATCCTTCATTGATTGGGAAATATGTTTTCTCTGGATGATAACTTACCTTATCTTCAATTGGTTTTAATAATTTCTGGAACCAACCAATGTCTTGTATTTCAGAGCCATCTTTGTTAAACATTTTTTGGAAATAATTCTTATAAAAAATATCGTAGATTGTTCGACCATAATAATTTGTTACGAGGTCTTCAAGATTATTTGCGGTAGAACCATATGCTTTTTGAAGGTCAAGCCGAATAGCTTCTTTCCAGTGCCATGGCATTATATTGATGGAATATTTGTCAAATGGGAAATTATAATAACGGAGGTCGAACAACGGATTGATTGCTACCGAATATTCGACCTCCGTGAATGGCGTTGCTTTATTTAATATATCTAAAATCCAAGAATCGTTTGTGTAAAGAACGTGCGCTCCCTTTTGATAGGGAATGCCCTCCATGTTGTATTCGGTGGAACAGAGTCCTCCCAATTTACTTTTGGATTCGTACAGTTTAACCTTGAACTGATCCTTGAGAAAATATGACAGGAAGCACCCTGTAATTCCACCGCCTACAACATGGATAGTTTTCATTCCATTATGCCCTTGAATCCTCTGGCGGACTTGGCTGAACGGACACATACATATCTTTCGCTACCCTGCGGTTGCAAAAGACGCAATGCCGGATTGCAGTCCAGAATACAAAGGTCACTTTGGATGGGTGATGCTTACAGTCTTTGCCTCGGCACCACGAACCAACATCGACTTTCAAAGAATTTCCTCCTTAACAAAAGTCATGTTCTTCTTGGTGAACTTGCGGAACGCGCTCATGTATCCCTCTGGATTGAACTCGGTCGTGCGGCTCTGTACCATGGACATGAGGCTGTTAGCCTTGTCAGCAGTGAGGTGAGTAAAGTCGATACCGGCGATAAAATCATCCTTCTCTTCAATCACCAGCACCTGCCTGTCACTCTTCTGACCCATCTTGTTGTACTTGAAGTTTACCTTCTTCATCATTTGCTCCTTCGAAGACAAGTCGTCTTCTTTATCTTGTTCTCGACTATTTGAACGCACACCATGCGAATAAACTCATCCTCAATCTTGAAGTATTCTTCTGTTTTCAACGAAAACAAACGATTTCTTCTGAGGGTAAGCTTCTCACGGCGGGCGATTGTTTTTGCCTCTTTTACTTTCTGAAAGGCATAAGTGCGACTGTATGGCTTGTTGTTGATTAACACAATTTCTGAATCATCGGGAGAAGGGTTGTATAAAAGAGGATCATCTTCTACATCGAAGGCGACATCAGAAATAAATGCATTTTTTGTAATATCGACTTGCATATTGGTGGGATTCTCAGAATCGTCAAAACAGGTATTGTAGAGTTTATCAAGAGAGCAAATATCGGGCATGCGATTCTTTTTCTTGTTCATATCTCGCAATTCATAAAGGCATCGTCGCAAAATCACCTTATAAAAGAAAGAATATGCCGCACTTCCGCAGGTGGGGTCAAAATGATCCATTTTACGATAAGCGTGTTCAACAGCAATCTGTTTTACATCGTCACGATAATTCGGATCGATTTTAAGTCTCCTAACACAGAAGTTTCCGATCTGGTCAATGAATCCAATAAACTTGTTGAAGTATTTTGGGTCATCTTTGTTCATGTAGGCTAATGTCATTTCTGCTTTGTCAATGTTCATGTGTTTTTTCTCCTTATGTATGCACATGTTTATATGCGTTTGTAATTCGTTATGCTATAATGTTTTAGATGTGTTTATTATATCAGACTTCCTGATTTTTTCAAATCTTATTCGTTAAGAATTTGAAAATTATTATTTTCATAAGCCTCAATAATAACTTCTGGTGATCCAGATTTGAGAAGTTCTTCTACCGTAACACCAAGTTTCTGCGCGATTTCTTTTAACTTCTTTTTCTGTTCCTCGGTCATATGTACCTCCTTATTTATGTACCTTGTTAAATACTTTTGATTTATTCAGTTAGCGATGAAGAATTTTCAGTAATAAATCTAATTGCTATGGCAAGTTCTTCAGCATCATATTTCTGTATAATAGTGTCATCCATGTTTTTCATCGTAACTTCAACAACATTGTCTCCATCCTGACGGACAAACGACATAAAAACATTATCATCTCCAAGCCTTACATCCCGCATATTTCCTCCCTTTTCGATTTCAGCCGCTACTTCCATAAACGATTCAATTCTATCTGAAACAACAACATCATCAATTTTCATTGTAGCAACAGGTAAATATTCAAATCGAAATACTTCCAAATCCATGCCGAAAGAATCTCGATTCAGATTGCTGATTGATACTGACCTTCTCATGTATTTTCCTCCCTTGCCAATTTGACAATGTTCTTCAGTTCAAATTCTACAATAAAATAATTATCACATTCATTGCATTGCCAGAGTTCTCGGACATATTCGACAGATACTTGGTATTGAAGTTCATCTGGACCTTGTACTCTGGTGGCGCAACCGCTATCATGACAATGCGGGCATTTAAATTCCATATTTACTCCTTAAAAAAACTATGCCTTATTCAGTGTTCGTTTCTCTGTTTCGACGGCGCTCTGTTCTGCCATCCCAAGGTTTTTCTTTCCATTTGTTTTCATCAAATTGATCGTTCCTTGGTTGCGGAAATGATTGAATCGATTTAAGCCATATTTCAATTGGGATAAAAAGAATCTCTTCATCATCTACAACCTTTATGTGCTTAAACCTGATTTCAACAACTCTTTTCAATTTTCCATTCCACAAAATCATTGTGCCATAACCAAGGTCTGACATTCTGGTAGAATAATAATTAACAATGTTGGAAATTAAATTTTTTATTGAAAGCGTTACTATTCCCGTCACCGTTAATATTACAAAACCTAGCCACAGACTCGATCCATACCCCCTAATAATTTCTGAAATCGTTTCTTCGAAACCCATAATGTACCCCTTGTTTTTTACATATGGATTATCTTCAAGCGGGTATGGTTTTCTTTGAATAAATCGTTTTCGGATACATTGATTGCAATCTGCCGGAATTATATTCCTTTACAAACACTGAAACAGAGTGGTCAGAATTTCTTACCCAAGTGTCTACATCGTCAAGACACCATAAAATTTCAATATATTTCATGGCATCAAGAGGGTCTTTCAGTTTCTTTACTGCTTCATAGTCTCCCTTTGTATAATATTTAGATTCGGAATGAAGTTGCCAACTGGTTAAAAAAGCATCCAGAAAACTAGCTTCTTCTTCATTGTATTTTATGATAGGTTTATCAACTGATTTACTGGTATCTAATTTGTTCGTTTTCTTCGGATTTTTTACAACCGCTGTTGTTGTATTATTTGTATTAAGAATGTCTGGTTGTAATCTATTTATATGTTCATCTGGTGAACACGGATCGGAATTGGTGTTCATCTGGTGAACGGTCTTTTCATCTGGTGAACAGTCGTCATTATTTGAACACGGATGCTCTTCAGGAACTACCTTGAGTGTTCGTCGAGGGATAAGGTTATTTTCAGTGAGTTCAATAGTAAATGCGCGTTTCCATCCGTTGGCTACTTTTTTGATTAATCCATTTTGTTCAAGCAAGGCATTACACTTGGAAATATTTCCTACTGAAATGCCTGTATTTTCCTTGATATATCGATACCCAACCTTAATGGTTGCAAATCCACCGAGGCTTAAATAGAAGGCATATAATACAAAAGCCGAAGGAGTAAGTTTGGATTCAGCCACAAGTTGAATCGCATAATTTTGCACCATGGCAAAATCATTGTTGGGATTTTTAACAAATACTGCTGGTTCTTCTTTTGCCTTTGGCATTTTTACTCCTTGATTTCGTCTTTATAATCTTCGAAATGCTGTTTGATATATTCTATGATAGCCTCATCTGCGATGTAATACATTTTCTTTCCTGTTGCATCGCTAATTTTTTTTACGAGGCTGTGCAAGTCTCTGCGAAGTGAAATTTTAGTGTAATTCAAATCCTGATCCATTTATTCATCCTCCGTTATCTGCGCCGTAATCTTGGTAGATTCTTTTGGTTGAGCATTAAATTTTGCGTCAAAATAATCATCATCTGCATCTAATCCTAATCCCTTATTGATTTCTTTTTTCATGTAGTCTTCTGCCTCTTCGTCTTCCATAACTTGGTCGTCTTTTTCAGATTCATTTCCATTTTTACCCTTGTTCTTACCATCGTTTTCATCTGAAGTTAAGAGCATATTGTTATAATTAATGTTGAAGGTAATGGTAATTCCCGAAGGACCGTTTCTATTCTTGGCAAAATAAAGTTTAATTTTACCCTGTGCCTTTTCAGGAACAGACTGAACAATTGAAAAGAGTCCATCAAGAATACGAACCTTTTCCATTGAGTCGGCAACCTGATCCATTCCAACCTGTGCTTTTGTTCCGCCTTTCACATCGACAGCATCACGACGAGCCTGTGTAGCGGTTATGACAACACAATTATATTCAATAGCAAGACCACGAAGTTCACGGAAAATCCAACCCTGCTCTTCATAGGTATTGCTGGTTTTTCTTGCCGACTTCATGATGTCGCCATAGTCAACAATCATTACATCTGGAACGAATCCTTCGTAAGTGCGAAGTTGCTCCAAGTGCGATTCGATATCTAAAACACTTGCACCACCGGTTGGGAATTCTTTTATTTTAAGCCGAGCAGTTTGCTTCTCGGGCGCAAGTCTCCAAGTAGGATAATGAATATCGTACTTTCGTTTAACCTCATCAATTCTATCATGCAGATGCCTTAACTCAATTGTTGAAATCGCACCGTCATATCGAAGACCAACTCGCTCTTCTGCCATTTCAAGAGAATAATGAACTACGTTAAATCCATCTTTAAGTGCCCTCGCTCCAAAATTTGGCAAGAAAATTGACTTTCCCATTCCCGGAGGACCAAGAACACAATAGATTTCTTTCCTGCACCAACCTCCGCCAAGTTTTTCGTCGAAGTTTGTAAACCCAGTGGAAATTTTTTCTTCAATAGATTTTTCTAGTCTAAGATATCGTTCATCAATATCAAAAAGATCGACACCTAAATCGACATCGATATTGAACTTGAGAGCGTCTTGTATTTTTGCGTTTATTTCACCAAACTTATTTTCAGCAAGAAGGTCATAGGATTCGAGAATCGCTTCCTTCATTTTTGCATGTTTGGCAAAATCAACTACCGTAGTCTCAATAAATTTTTTATCGCTCTTTGATAATTCTGCGTATGCCTCTTCATTATCAAGGGCATCCAGAAATGGCATAAACTTGTCAGGGTTTTCTCCCGCTTTGTTTAAATGCCCTGAAAGCGTTGTTTTACTTGGGAACTCAGAAAATGTTTGAAAGAAGTGTCGAGCAATTTGAAACATTGTTCCCATGAGATTTGATGTAAAGTGCTTCTTGCGAAGACAAGAACACATCTTCGCGCAGAATCCCTTATCATATTTCATATAGAGGAGGATATTGAATTCATGTTCTGCTATTTCTATTTTTTCTAGGTCCAAGGTATTCTCCTACAATTATAACTATGCTTAAACCGGTAGTTTTTTTATCTATTTTGTAACAAAAAGTATCTTATTTTTCCCCATCATCTAAATACGGGTTAGGTGGCTCCTTTCTTATTGTCGCGGCTTTAAGCCTCAACTGATCAAACATGCGAATATAGTCTTCATCAATGTAGGTAATTCTGTTAGCATTGATGTCTTTTTTAATTGGTCGTCCAGCATCAGCGAGCATTTTATGCCATTGAAAAACACCAACGGGAACTTGATAGTCCGACTGGCGCATGATTTTTACAATGTTGTCTGAAATCGCCTTATTGATTCTCTCTCGTTTGGCAAGAGTTTCATCATAGTCTGGAATAAAAATAATTCTTTTAGGATTTTTTCGAAGCAGTTTTGTAACCTGTGGGTCGGAAATCTTTGTGTTTAAGAGCGAAGTCACATTGTAATTATAAAGAGTCATGGCATCGATTGGTCCTTCTGTAATATAAATGTCTTCATTTGGTTCCAAGAGGTCATAAAAATAGACTACCTGAAGTCTTGCCGCTTTGATGTTTTGATAGCGAAGTTCATTACTCCCATCATTAATGGTTCTGCCTTGAAGGTAAACAAGATTTTTATTTTCATATGATGGTATAATGACGCGAGAGTAGAAAAAGTTCATTCCCGTTCCATTGCACATGTCACATTGATCTTCATCATCTGTATACCCATACCCATGACATTTAGAACATTTTTTAGTATCAGAATATCGAAGGTCATATTTATCGATGTGCTTTTCAGACAGCCCGCGAGATTTTAAATACGCAAGCACACGCTCACCAATTGGAGAAAGGGGATCATCAAAACTTTTAGTTTCTGGTAAGTCAATCAATTTGGGGCAATCAACTGCTTCAATTCTCTTGTAAATCAGTTCGCTTTTCTTTACCTTTTTGAAGCCCTTCTTTATTTTCATACCAATACGAGACAGCAACTCTTTTGCTTGGAGTTCGTTTAAATCTTCATGTTCCATTACAAATTTGATAATGTTCATGGTTACACCGAGTTTGAAGTCATTGACAATATTGGCTTCAAGATGAAAACCCATTCTATACTTATCATCTGATGTAAATTCTGAATTGATGTTTATCCAGTTTCCGTCATTACTTTCTCTATAGTCGGTGGTTACATATTGCTCAATATATTCACGAATGATTTCAGGAGGAAATAGAAATACATATCCATCATCTTTCTTTTTTTGTGATTGTGTGTCATTATGTATGTCCATATGTATTTTCCTTTTAATGTCCCATAAAGAGAAATACGCCGCTTTCGCGGCGCACTTCGTTCTACTTAAAGTATGCTTTTATGTGTTTCTAAACTTGTAGTATGGGTCTTTTGCCATATTTTCATTGTGGATTTTTTCCGTCATGATCCCGTTTGCTTTTGCTTTTGCACTTTCAGTTGGTGTCGGAGTAATACTTGTTTTCTTATATTTCTGAACACTGTTGCGAGTACCATCCTTTTTCATGATGAATCCGCCACCACCGGAAACGGTTTTCTGCATGATACCATCGCATTTAGGGCAATGAATCTCAGGAGATTCCATCATCCCATGGTTTTCTTCTTTCGTAATATCACATTTTTTACACCAATAATCATATGCTGGCATTTTATCCTCCGTATTTATAATAATTTAATTGCTAAACGATATTTAAATGGCGCTTGATAAGTACACTCTACATTATTCGCTTTTGACCAGAGAATAAGTTTTTTTAGTTCAGTCAAAAATTCATGAAGATTGAACGTATTTACATATTTAAGTAAGGGTTCAATTTTCCATGTATATTGTATTTGATTGATTTCCCCGGATATCTTTACCTTTATAGGGAACACCCTAGATTTTATGTTCATCAACATATGTTCAAAATTCCGCTATTATCTTCTTTGATTATATTTAACAGGTGGTTTATGGCTGACATAAAATCAAGGACTTCTTGTTTTGTAAGCGAACCAGAATACCTGTTAAATAAATAGTTGTTTGATGTTATTATACACCTAAACAGGCTTTTTTTCAACCTTAATCGTTCTTCATCAGATTGAAGCGTAAATCCAATTAGAAGATTATCTACTACAGAATCTCTTGTTAATACAGATAACGTTAGTCCACCTTGTGATTCAAAAAATAATTTATGCTCGTCATCAATAGATATCGCGCTTGCTTTTGTTGTGCGTATGTACTTAATTTCGTTTTCAGACAGTGCTGATTCAATAGATGCATACATACTTGCATACAGTTCATCAAGTTGTTGTAAAGTGACTGGCATCAGTTTAAAAATAAATTTTTCTTTTTCGCTCCATGCTTTTAATGCAATTTTTGATCGTTTGACGAATCTAAGTCTTGAAAACAAATCAAACTTGGTCGTCGTCCTGTAATCAAAATTAACGAGATATTGATTGTCTTTTTCTTTTACTTTTTCGAACTGAAACCATTCTGTATCTCCACATAAAGCACAGTGCAGTCTACAAATTATTTCCGAATACGCTTTTATAATTTTCATATAATCTCCCATCATTAACTATGCTTATATTTTATGTAGATATAAAACGATTGCCTCCATTGCTTCTTTGAATGTTGGTACTGCGCCAGTAGTAAATCCATCTGTATACAATTCATAAAGATATGGGGGATTAATCCATAAGTCTCCAATTTTTTTTAATTCTTTTTTAGAAAATTTCCAATAAAAAAATCCCTCTACAACAATATCAACAAACGGATTGGGCCAAAAATTAAAATGCTGACTAAACTCCTTGCTTTCATCGCCTGATTTTTTGTTTGTATCTTTTGCAGGACCGGTAAATTCCAGCAGTTGTTCCAACTTTTTATCATCATCCAAAGCATGTAGTATCGGAAGAATATTGGTATTTATTTCACCATTGATGGCAAGAGATATTATTTCACGCTTCATATATAGCCCTTATAATTTCTCTTTTGTTTACAGGAAAATCATTAAACTTCAGTATTTTTGTATTTAAATGATCTGTCCGACGATGCCCATCAATAATATATTTCCATCCGCCGTATATCGACTTTCTGAATAAAATATCAACATTAAAATAACCTTTTTCACCATACCATATTTGCCAAATATCTCCAATACTCCCCCCAGACATCTTTCTTGACGCTATGGCATCATAATACCATTTTTTCATATTAAACCTCAAACTTATCTTGTATAATGTGTCGAACCTGCGGATAGTTTTTTGAAAGAAACTCTTTTATTCCATCAATGTTGACGCCGGTAAACAAGGTAGTTCGAAGTTCGAGACTAATATTATTTTCAAGAATATTATCAATGGTTTTTCTTACCAGTGTAAGGTAAGTATTCAATGGAATATTCATGCCTAAGAATGAAGCATCATCAATGGTTTTAAAGTCAACAGAGTACGCATCAACCAATTGTTTTTCATTAAGACGCTCCACTACATCTGGATTTAATCCATTTGTATAAACCTTTCTATTAAGCCGAAGGTCTTTAACATACTGAGCAACAGACGGTAAATCTGCATGTATGGTTGGTTCACCGCCAAGGAAAACCACTGCGTCATGAAGTGGGGTGAGGTTTTTATTAATAACATCTAATGCTTGCCCAACATTTTTAGTGGGATTCATTATTTCTTTCAAGTTATAGCATTCTGCACAACGGAGGTTACACCCTTGAGCAAAAAGTACGAGGGCGTGATAACCCTCGTACTCTTGAAAGCTGTCTTGTATGAACGACGTTAACAGCATACCGATGCAACCGCCACAAGCTTGTTAATGCTTGGGGCTGGAAGTTCTGGCAACGCGGCGGCAGTCGTCATCTTTGATTCTTTTTCAATGTCAAGTGCGCCATTGTGGTAGAATATTCTATTAGGATATTCAATTGTTCTTCGTGTTGAATTCCAAGATTTTACCGGAGTAATGAATCCAACAACACGGGTAAACTGCTGAGTAATTTTTGCTCCGCATACCTCACAAGTATCATGTTTTCCAATAACAAAGTGTCCATTCGCACACTCTGAATATGCGTAGTTGATGGCATAATAAACCGTTTTCAGTTTCCGAGCCGCGTTCATAAGTTTCTTAAACTGATCCTTGGAAATTGGCTTCTCATCGTCCACGTTGATATGAAGAATCGCGCCACCAGAAGTGAGCGAATCAAACTGTCCCTGTACCTTGAATCGGTCATAGATGGATGAATTCGATACGAGCGGGATATATTGATTTGAATAAAGATTAAACTTCTTGTTAATTACTGTTCCAGCATTTTCGCTAGTTGTTTCTTCTCTGTTGTATCCAAGGATATAATCCATATCTGCCAAACGTACTGCCATGGATTCAGCAGGAATTTGTTCAATATTATAAATATTTTTTTCAGACTGTTCAGACGTTTGCCATTCGACCACTTTTTTCTCAATTTTTAAGAGCGTATCCTGAAGAAGTTTTACTCCCTTATCTGTTTCAATGGCAAAACCTTTATTCGCTACATACTCATAACCACCGACAAATCCAACTGTTGAATATTGGCGATTTAGGTCAATCCAGTTGTGAGTATAGAGTGGAAGATATCCACCAGCAATTCTTTCTCTCATCAATTCACGATGGGCGTAAAGAATCTTGTGGACAAAATCAAGGTCTTCATTAAGCACATTAGGATTGTCTTTTTCAAGCAGTGAAATTCTTGGGAGATTGAGTCCAGCAACTCGATGCGATCCGATAGAAAGACCACCGACGCCAAAAGAGTTCTGATATCCAACTTCTGCAATTTTAGAGAAATCATTCTTCAAGCGACAGCAAGAAAGATCTGAAGAGC
>CAZLSE010000041.1:10431-15332 GCA_964562055.1 uncultured Gammaproteobacteria bacterium | reverse complement strand
TCCTTCCGGGTCACGATGTCTGCGAGGAGGCGGTGGATGGTCCAGATGCCCTGTCCCATTTTGAGGCATCCGTTGCCAGCCATGGCGGTCGGGTTCGCCTTCTTCATGGCCGCCCAGATGTTCTCGACGAGGGACACGATGGCGTTGACCCGCCCGGTGATGTCTTCCGGGAAGCCCGAGGTTCCTTCGAGGCGGGCGTAGACGGACTTGAGGCTCTGCTGTATCGTCGATGCCTTGATGGGCTGGGGACTCTTGGCGGTGCGGAACATGTCGATCTGGTTGGTGAAAACCCCGCCGACCTTCTTGTTCAGCGTAGCGGCGACCGTCATGAGTACCGTGGTCTTCTGCTCCTTGAGTGGGATGTCTTCGAGGTCGAGACCGGAGTTGACGCATGCGATCATGCTGTCGGTGTGGTCCTTCTTCGTCTTCTTCTGAAGGTCGTTGATGCGGAGGAAGGCACGGGTCTCGTCCACCTTGGTGTCCGGGAGCATGACATGCATCGGGAGTTCCCACTCGCCGATGCTCGGGTCTACTTCCATGGCTCGGACGATGCCGACGAAGCGGTGCTGTCCGTCCACGACCCAGAGCCAGCTCTCCTTCTTGGACTTCATCAGGAGATTGCCGTCCACGAACTTCGCTCCGGGCTTGTCGCGGAACGAGACGAGGATGTTGCCATCGATGGGCTTGCCGCTCAGAATGTCGTTCTTGATGCGATTGGCCCGAGCATCGTCCAGACCACGCTGGTAGTCAGCCTCGACGCTGAAACCCTTGCTCTGATCGACATGGGGAACCCTGAGCAGTTCCGCGATGTCCTTGACCTTGGGGAACGCGGCGTACACCACCGTATCCCCCTGCACGATCTTCTTAGCCGCGAGATTCAGATTCATGGACTCTCCTAAGCGGTTGACATGATTTTCACATTTGGCTATGCCTAACAGGCTTATTGCCAAGTGATTGTATCAACACGCCCTATGCTGAGAATATACCACATGGTTAAAAAATGCAAGTGAAAAAACACAAAATCTTCAAACTTTTTTATTTTTACACAAATAAAAAAGCCGTCAGGTTGCCCTGACGGCTTCGAAGCTCCCTATCGGAATCGAACCGATTACCTACACCTTACCATGGTGTTGCTCTACCGAATGAGCTAAAGGAGCAAAATCTCATTCATTAATCAATTCAACAGATAATGTTTCTGTATCGATAATGGCTCCTTCAAACCTATGAGTTGAACAGGTGCCAGTATTAACGTATATTTTTTTATCGTTTTTAAAATTGAAGTTTAGTGTTTGTTGGACATGTGTATGACCCATGACCACAATATCATATTTTTCAAGCAATCGTAATGCTCTCTTCAAAACTCGCAATGAATCTCGTGCCCCTTCATTTTCATATTCTCCACTCATATAATTCTTGTATTTTTTCATGTATATTTTTTTTAAAATTGGAACATTTCGAATAATAGAATCAAATACTTTATGAATAAATTCAATAATAATGTTGACAACAGGGATTATATAAATATCACCCTTATGACCATGTTCTATATATGTATTTTCATATATAAACTTATCAGTGTGTTTGGTAAGTCTGTCGTGATTTCCTTTTAGGCAAATGATCCATGGAGTATTTTCCAAATATGAATATAGATATTGATTTTTTTCTTGGATTTCTTTTTCTTCAAAAAAATACATTTCATAAATATCACCAGCAATTACAACGTAATCAATCTTATATAGTGCCTTATAGAATTCAATCTTTTTAATAAAATCAACATCTGTCCACTGGAACTTATCTAGTGATTTATCGGCGCAAATATGCAAATCTGAAATTGATAGTATTTTCATAAATCACCTCTAGTTTTTAAATATTTATTTTTCTTCTTCTGCTATAAAAGGAGTTACATAAACAGGTGTGCTTGGACCGACATAGGCTCCAAGCACATTAAATTCAAAAAACTCAAGAGCCTCTTCTTCTGTCATGCCTTCTTTAACAAAAGAGGCGATAACTTTGTTGGTGTCATACGCGACGACTGGTTCTGATCCGCATCTGCAAGCCATGCCTATAATGGCATCATCAAGACCATTGGCTATCATTGCGTCTTCATTGTATTCCGCTATCATTTCGCGGAGTCTTTCATTATCCATATTCATTCCTCTTTTTTAATAGCCCTTACACGGAATCGAACCGCAGTCAAGAGGATACGAATCTCTTATTCTACCACTAAACTATAAGGGCGTTGTATTTCTTGTATGGAACCATAACAGCAAGAGGTTTGGAATAATCATCATCTTCATAAATGGTGTATGTTATGCCAATCCCTATATCCTCTATTACCTTGTCAAAAGTATCGCCATCTTCCAATTCTTTAATCGATATTTTCTTTTCTACTTTTTCCATTTCTTTACGCAAAATATTTTCTACTAATTGATTAAGGGTAATGTCTTGTTCATGCGCCATTTTCATTAATGTCAAGAGTTGTTCGTCAGGGAGTTCAATTTCCACTTCGGCTTTTTTAGGGAACGTCATTTCAAGACAACCGTTTTCCAGTTCCTTAAAATGAACAGTATCGCCGGGGTGCAGATTAAAATGTTCAATGATTTCATCAGGAAGAGTAATGAATGACTCTTGTTCAACCTTTACTGTATATGCGTTCATGTATTGCCTCTAAAAAATACGGAAGCGGAGGGATTTGAACCCCCGAATGAGTTACCCCATTTCCTGATTTCAAGTCAGGCGCAATCAGCCTCTCTGCCACGCTTCCAATTAAATTTAATAGTCGTCGAAAATATCCCCGTCAACGTCCGGGTCGTAGCCTTCGGGATACATGCTATCCATGATAGCTTCTTTCTCGTCCTCCCACTCCTCGTCCGTCATGCCTTCCGGCACAAAGCCTTCAAGTTCAAAGTTCTTGTCAGGCATACCACCACCTCTTGTGGATAATATACCATATAATCAAGCATAATTCAAGTTTTTCCATATAATGAATGATTAAAAAAATAAGATAATGTTGACTTCGATGTATTCCATTTTTCGCATAATTGCTTATATGTCATACCATCTTTTCTATCATTTAATATTTCTATAACCTCCAAATCATTAAACCTACGAATATATTTTGTAGCAATCATTGCAGAATTAAGCCTTATATTAGATGGTATATCCAACATATTATCTTGATGTGTTCCAATTATAATATTAGATTCCATAAAATTTGTTCTATCTCCATCTATATGCCTTACTTCTATTCCAATTTTAAATATTTCGTCACCATATTTTTGATAAGCAACAAGTCTGTGTATTTCTAAGTTTGTATTATATCCATTTAAATAAATATGATGTGAAACATATCCATTTTTATTTACATATGTCGTTTTTTCATTGTTATTACCATCATATAATTTTTTGCCTTTTACTCTCCAACCAGAGTTATATGCATCTATTAATATTTTTTGTAACTTAGTCATATAATAAAGTATGCTTTTTATTTACGGAACTGGGGGAAGTCGAATCCCATAGGCTTTCACCTACATTCTGATTAGCAGTCAGATCACAGTCCACACCGTGTTCTCAGTTCCATATTTTCCCTAAAAAAACTTTGACAATATATCTTTGCCCCATTCTTCAATCACTTGATAGGTTTTATCAAAAGTCCCATCAGATATTGACGAATTAATTTCTTCTACACTAATCGGCAAATGATACATATCTTCATTAAATGAAAAAACATAATACTGCTCGTTAAAATCAGGAGAGTTCATGGTATAAACATATCGAACAATTGTTTTAGGAAAACTTTTTTCCATGGCAATTAATATTCGAGTGATAGTATCTTCGTTCATACCAAACCTCCTAGATATGCGGCTGGTGGGACTCGAACCCACACAGGGTTACCCCCGCAAGCACCTCAAGCTTGTGCGTCTACCAATTCCGCCACAGCCGCAAATTATCCAAAGATAGCCCTTAAGGCTTCATGTATTTCGCTCAAATTTTCTATAATACTATCTTCCGTTTCAAATCCATTCCCGTATAAAACAATTGTTTCATTTTCATTATTTCTAAGTTCAAAGGCATGATCACCAAAAGAATCAACAAACCTTACCAATTCAAAATTGTTGCCCATTTACTTTCCCTTCTTTGTGCCAACATAGTAATAAATATCAGACCGAGGAATCTTTTTGAATCCCATTCGTTTCCAAAATCCAGCCACTTTCTTAAACGCTTCCTTTTCTTCCACATTTTTGAACTCGGTAAACTTCATTTTTTTCAT
This sequence comes from uncultured Gammaproteobacteria bacterium, assembly GCA_964562055.1. Lineage (GTDB taxonomy): Bacteria > Patescibacteriota > Microgenomatia > UBA1406 > GWC2-37-13 > JAKBEU01. Next base: position 11,062 of record CAZLSE010000041.1, on the reverse strand, counting down.
CCACTCAGATCGCTTCTTGGACTGCTCTGCCAACCTTGAATACTGAAGCGGATGCGGATGCACTAAAATCGCGCCACAGTTTTCGCCGAACCTTTTTAATACAGAATCAACTATTTTTTCGCCATATCCACATTTTCTGTATTCTTTGTATATTTCCAGCCAATGAAAAATAAGGATATTATTGCTTCTCTTATTTATTCTCATTTCTGGTTTGATTTTACCGTCCTTGTAAACCGACTTGATGTAATCATACATGTCGTTGGAATGTTCTTCACACCAGTCCTTAATGTCATCATTGGCACAATCCGCCTGATTCCCGTTAAGGATATAAAGCCACATTTTTCCAACTTCACCGACAATCTCATCATCATCGTCATAGAGGTTAATACTTCCCTGAATAGTCCTATCGTATAGATACTCTTGTGCCTTATCTTGATCGTCATAAATAAGAATTGGCTCAGAGCAACTTATTTCGATATGGGTATCCGCCACTGCATCCGCCATATAGCCACCTCTTCATCTTTAACTATGCTAACTCCATTAGCAAATGTGTAACATTATGCTTAAAAATCTTCTTCCTTGATGAAAATCGAAGTAATTCCTGCATCAGACCATTCTGATGTAGCAGTAG
>CAZLSE010000041.1:5096-10408 GCA_964562055.1 uncultured Gammaproteobacteria bacterium | reverse complement strand
GTTATTAAATATCCATTTGACAACTTAATGACTTTACTATAAAGATTGCCTATTCTAAAACTAGCATATTCTCCGGTAGACAACTGCTTTAGTTTATCATATGGAATTGAATTAAAGTGCGTAGATTCAGAAGCAGGAGCAGGGGCTGAATAAGAATAATCTTCCCTCTTTGCGCAAGAAGCAAACAATATTGCAAGTGCAAATACAACCATCATCTTCTTCATATTAATCTCCCTCTATGCGGACTCCGGGAATCGAACCCGATCTGTCAGATTTTCAGTCTGCTCTGCCACCTTTTACAGCAAGTCCACTTTATATAACGAAGTCCAAAACTCTTTCCCATACTTTTCAACAGCATAATCAAGATATTGTTTTATTTCTTTTTTACCTTCAATTAATATCAATTTTTTATTGCTGGGGAATTGAAGTATTTTTTCTTTAACTCTTTCATCTCTATATCCTTTTATTTCATAATAAACTCCATTAATCACAAAATCTGGATAATATAAATGTTGTTTCCCATCAATAAAGTATGGAAAACACTCATTGCATTTTTCTACTTTAATACCATTATCTATTTGAAATACAAGCCATGCAAGTTCCCAAGTTGATCGACAGTAAAATTCTTTATACCAACCTTTTATTCCCCGCCCTGAACCTTTTCGCAATCCTCCCATGTTTGGATTCTTGGACCATTTTTTTCTTGTCTCTTCAGAATGTTTTTTGCCTAAAAATGAAGGAATTATTCTTCCTTCTTTAATCCCTTGTAAATATGTGTTTGATGTTTTTTGTAGACTTACACAGGTTTCTTTTGTCAATCCCTTGTTCCACGCCTTTCGATTTTTATTATTGGCATTCCAGCCAACACCCTTCTCATGATTTCTCCAAATATGAGTGCCAATTCCCTTTTTAGTATATTCTTTACCACAATAAATACATTTGATTTTATTTTCCATGCTATTATCTTACATAGAAAATAAAAATAGTAATAAATCAGTCTGTTGCTCTACCTAATAATTCAAATTAGACTGGCGGCTACACTCGGCAATAGGGAAACGTGTGATGCCGTTTCGGTTGATGCCATTGAGTGCCCGCCCCCAGTACAGGCGCGGCAGGAGTCGAACCCGCAAATGACGGTTTTGGAGACCGTTACTGTACCATTGAGTCACGCGCCTAAAAATTAATTCTCAAATCTCAAAAATATAAAATCAAGTTCTTTTGCATCACCTTCGCCTTTTGCCATTCTGGACTTACAATGCTTGCACTCATAATAATGAATGCCGTTCCAACTCTTAACTTCTTCCCAAGAATGTAAGCCAAACAAACACTTTCTCCCAACAGTTACCACTACTTTCATTGTTCTGCCCCTACATTAAGTATGCAATAAACTGGGAAATGATCTGACACAGTTTTCCGCGTTGACCAGTCAGTTGTCCAATACCACACATCACTTTTAACTATGCGATAAACAAGTAAAGAACTAACAAAAATATGGTCATAGTCATTTACTGACGACCTTAGCCCAAGCGTTGTTTTGCCAACAGAAGTCATTTCAGAAACACCCATATCAATAAGCGACCTGAAATTACTTATTGATTCCTCATTGAAATCACCAGCAATAATTGTTCTTGATTGATCACCAGTCAACATTTCAAAATACTGATATACTTTTCCAAGATTCTGGATTTCGGCAATACGAACTTTCGAACTATCTCCATAAACAATATGTGCAAGAACAAGATTAAATATGAATCCAGTTTCTTTTACACGGAACTGAACAGCAAATGGTGGTCGCATAAATGCATTTTCGGCATCTGGATAATAGCCAAGAACCCTTACTACCTCAATTTTAACATTATAAAAAAACCCATAATATTCTTTATATGACTTATCTCCGACAGGGTAGTCAGCAATAACATACGACCAATTTTCTGGGAGTTGCTGTAAGGTTTTTTCCATGCCGGTCTGGCGCATTACTTCGATTGCACCGACAACATCAAAATCATCAACAACTGATGCCAATGCAACATAGTCTTTAGTTCCGTATCCAAGTCGCATCATATTGTATGACGCGATGCTTATTTCCTGAGCAGAACAAAAGACGACAGCAATAAATAATATTGCAATTGACATCAGTTTTTTCATACTATTTCTCCCATTGCTTTCTTTTCTTGGTTTCCTTCCATGAACGAGATGTAAATCGCGGGAACTCATCATCCCACGCACATCCCATGTCCAGATTTTTTCGTAATCTCGCTTCTGGCAAATTCGTCTCGACGCTTAAAGCATCAAGATAGCATTTCCGATATGAATGCGTACTTCGATATCGACCCCATCTTCGTTTTCGTATTCCGGGAACAGGGTCAAATCGATAACGAAAAATACCATGGGTTCTTTTGTAGTGATTGGGTTGATCAACATACTCTCTGATAGCCTCACGGATTTCAGAAAGATTTATTATTCTATCAAACTCATCCTGTACAAAAATATGCCGCATGTAGATTTCGCTTTCAATCTGCCACGGCTCAACTTTTTCATAATAATAGTTTGGATAATGAGCAATATAAATATCATTGTCATTATGCGCAATTGAGTTTTCATAGTGTCCATTGACGAGATAGCCAATGAGTGACCACCATGTTTCAAACTTTCTTGTATGGTCATAATATGAATTGTAGACCTTGAACATTGAATCCTCCTTTTAAGGTAATTCAATGTCCATAAAAAGTATTTTTCATGCTTCTCCTTATAAAAATCGGGATAAACCGGGATCGAACCGGCGTTATTCCACATTGACAGTGTGGTGCCATAACCAACTAGGCGATTACCCCATATAACCAAATAAAGTTTTTGCCATATTTTTCTTCAACATATTGAAGATATTCTTTCATATTGGAGCGAACAATCACTTTTAATATAAATGGGAATTGTGCTATTTTTGATTTATTTTGTTCGCCCATATATCCTTTGATTTCAACATATGATCCATCTTCTAAAATAAAATCTGGATAATATTTATGTAATTCTCCCTCAAATTGATATTCAAAACCTTGCCTATTTCTTGTTAATTTAATATCATGTTCCAAACAATACACAACGTATGCAAGTTCCCATGATGAATCACACCAATATCCCTTATACCACCCAGACTTGCCACGGCTAGTTCCTTCCCTTAACCCCCCACATTTTCCCTTATTAGATTTAGAAATTTTTTCTTTTATTTCATTAGATTGTTTAACACATTTTCCACAGTATCCACTCTTATTATAATAACCTCGTATTTCCGTGTTGCACTTTTTACATCTTATGGTCATCTTTGATCTACCATCTATATATCCAGAACTAACTATTTTAAGTTTATCTGATATTTTTTTCTTAGTAACCACAGAATGAATTCTTTTATTGGCACAATTCCTAGAACAATAGTTTCTTTCTTTTTTCCAAATAGATTCTTTATAGTTTTCATCTATGGTTCGAACTATATTAAAAACATTTCCGCATATAGGACATATCTTTTGTACATCGATTCTTTTCATCTTTTTCATACAATTATCTTACATAAAAATACAAAGCCTATCTAAAAATATGAGTTCAATTGATTTATACAGAAAACAACGTTGGATACCATTTAGGTAATACGGTAAATAAAATCTCTTCTGACGCTTTTTTTATTTCATCGGTCTCAGATTCATTATCAATAATGTTGTTAAGAATGGTAATGTTTTTATTAGTGCGATATGATTCAAGTTCTTTTGCTATTTTTATTTCTTTGAGACCTCGCATAATACTTTCAAATGCTTTCCCCATAACAATCTCCTGATATGAGGCGGGATATTTCACCCGCCTCAATTTCCGTTAACGGATTTCGGCAGTGATTTTCTTTTCCCTCTTCTTGGGATTCGGATTGTCGAAGTACCTGCTGGCTCGGGCGACCATGTGGTCGATTTCGTCAGCAACGTGCTTCGGCGGCTTTGCCTTCCATCCATTCTGTGCGCGATTGAAAGCGATGAATTCCGCCTTCTCCTTGTCCCATCGGTCTCGCTTGTTGAGGCAAGACCAACCGATCTTGTCCTTGGCGAACGCGACCACGAAGCCCACCGGATGACCGTTCTCGTTACGAACGATCTTGGAGATGAACCTCCCATCAACCTTCTGCATAGTTCCTCCTACTCACTCTTTCTTTATGAAGGTAACAATACTGCCACCTTCACCAAATGCAGGTGTCAAGACCAACACATTTCCCGTTAATTCATATCGATATCCAAATGTTCCTAAAAACAAAAATCCATCTGCAATAGAATAATCAAACGTATTTATTTCACCTGATCGCATATACACCAAACAAATGTTTTCTTTGAATACTATTTGGCTTGACGGAAGATTGCCTTGAACCTCCCAAGTTCCAACAATAAATGTTTTAATATCTTGAGCAAATACTGAAGCCATTACCGCCACCAAGAAAAACGCCACCATCGCCTTCTTCATATTGACTCCTAAAAAAAATATGCCGAGAATGGGACTCGAACCCACACGGTCTTTCGACCAACGGTTTTTGAGACCGCCCTGACTACCAATTACAGCATCTCGGCAATTATTGTCTTTGCGACCATTTACCAGCACAGGATTTACTACAAAATGGACCGTCTCTTTTATATGTTCCTTGATTGTAACGGATATCTCTTTGTCTTGAAGCAGAAGCAAGAAATTTTTTGCCACATTCAGGACAAACATATTCTATTTTCATACATCATGCAATTGCCATATCTACAACCATTGTCCAATGCTGAAAGATTTCTGTTTCAGTCCAATTGTCACACAATCCAGATGCCTTCATAAATTTTCTAATTTGATGTCCTTGATTAAAATGTACGGGATGATAGATGGTCTGTGTTTCGGTCTGTTCCACCAATACAGGTGTAATCGAACCGTGCGCAAGAACACATTCTCTAAAAAATTTAATTCCATCATCATCAAGAAACATTTTCATTCCAGCAATTAATTCCGCATTAATCTCCATTTTTAATACCCTATTTCATTATCTATTATATTTTCAACTGATTGTAAAAAACATTTCTTATCACAGTATGTTCCACTCTCTATGTATAAAATTATATTACCCTTTTTTATGCTGACACTATTACAACCAAAACGAATAGTGTCTTTATTAGGCTCTAATTCTTTTTTACAAAAATCGCATTTTATCATAGTAATTTAATCCTTATGGGGAATGTAGGATTCGAACCTACGACCCTCTGCGTGTAAAGCAGATGCTCTGAACCAACTGAGCTAATTCCCCGATATAGTCCCTGCGG
>CAZLSE010000041.1:0-5053 GCA_964562055.1 uncultured Gammaproteobacteria bacterium | reverse complement strand
TCCTAACCACTAGACGAAGGGACCAAGTATTCGCTGGACGGGACTCGAACCCGCATCTCTCTCCGGTACTCTGACTGTCACTTCAGGTTATCCATGGTTCCTGAAGGCTCTGCATTTCCCAGATACCGCCCGCACCCAAACTTCAAACCGACACAGCGCTCGTGCTATAGTCCACAAGATGCATCGACCTTCCATCTGAATTAAAGACGTTCCACTTCGTGGACAAGTCTTCCATTCCTTTACCCGCGATAGCCCCTACGGGAGTCGAACCCGTCTCTACAGGTTGAAAACCTGTTGACCTAACCGATAGTCGAAGGGGCCAAGCAAATAGGTTCATTTAAAGCGGATTGTGTTGCAGAGGCTGTCTATTGCAGTTTGCATTACACGGCATAATGTCCACTTCAACGTATTACCTATTCTGATTGCCGGGGAGGGGACTCGAACCCCCACGCGCCTTGCGGCACAACGGATTTTCTTACCACTATGATTTTCATCACCAGTAACACAACTGTTTGTGGTCTGGACTTTACCTTCACCATATTGCTCTCACAAATTAGGTGGTCGCCATCAAGTCTCTACACCTTCCTGATTGCTCAGGCTTGGCTCGGTATTGTCTCGTCGTTTCCAACAGGGAGTTCACCGAATTTGACGACATTCATTAGAGAGTTTCCAACCCTAATGCTCAATTCCATTTGTCTTACCTCTCCTAAAACGATATGTTTTAGTCAAAGAATGACAATTAGGACAAATTAACCTCAAATTAGACAACCTGTGATCAGTAGAATTCCCATTAATGTGGTCAAGTTCACATGGTGAGTATTTAGAGCCTTCCGGCCTTTTATCCCAACCACATTCACTACACACATCATTGAAATATCCTTCATCAATCAAACGTATTTTTAATTTGTACGTTTGATACTCAGGATGCTCTCCACGAAAAATGCTCTCAAGCGATATTTTTTCTCGTGGTTTTGAAACACCCTTCCCAGATTGATTTGGGGTATAACAATTTAATCTCTTGGCTTTTCTAATGAATGAAGTATATGCCATGCCAACCATTTTTGCGGCATATGCCATTGTCTTACATTCATTTACTATTTTAACAAACTCTTTATCATCCATAGAATTATCTTGGATGTGTTAGCCAAATAGTAGTGTTTACCAAGAAATATTTAAGTCCGTGGCGTCTACCAATTCCGCCACCCCGGCATGTCAAAGAACATCTACAAAAGTATTATACCATAAATCGCTTCCTTTTCAAGTTAGAAAAGAAGGGTGACCGACCGGGATCGAACCGGCGAAATCCTGATCCACAGTCAGGCGCATTAACCGCTCTGCCACGGCCACCATGTCATTCATATTTCTTTTTTAGTTTTTCAAGCAATGCTCGTTCCTCTGCTTCTTTTTTCTCATTTTCAATTCTCTTTCTAATCTTTTCAGCATCTCGTAATTCTTTTTCTTTTTTACAGCGTGTTTCACATTCAGCATCGGTTTCTTCTCGTATTCCATAAACCTGAAACGAACCAGAACCATATTCACTATATTCATAATCATAATCTATGTAATATGATTTGTATTTGCTTTTATCAACATCTCCAACCAAAGCATTCCATGCATCGTCAGGAGTAGATATTGTTTTGCCATCAAGTTCTGAAGGAGAAAAACTATTTACGCTTTCTCTTACTTCAATCTTTTTCATATTTACTCCTTGAAATTAAAATATAATTGTTTATCCTCCGCCTGATTATTATTCTTAATTCGTAAAAACAATATATTATTAACAATCATCCAAACTACAAATAGCATCCCAATAGATATCCACAGCCATACAGGGATTGGAAGATTTAATTCATAACTTTTCAATACAGGCAATGATGCTATGACTAAATAAACTCCTACAAGCATAATGTTTGCTTGAAAAATTACTTTCGTCATCGGGAACATTTTAGGAATTTTCATCATCAAACTCCTTCTTGCAGATAACTGGGATCAAACCAGTGCATAACGACCTTATGAGGATCGCGCCTTTCCAACTTGGCGATATCTGCATATGGGACATCTTGGATTTGAACCAAGAACCGTGACCTTATAAGAGTCCTGCTCTAACCTTTGGAGCTAATGTCCCTCGATGGAGGTAGCGGCATCGAAGCCGCGTCCTGAATTGAAGCGTCCTTTCGGCACTGGCTCTTTCGGTTGCTGTGGGCTTTTCGTCGAGCCATATCTTCGCATCAGTCGAAACCTTTTACCCCCGATTATTCCAAATACAATTCAACTATGCTGGGAATTGTTAATATAATCAACGAACCATCCTCATAAAAAAGAATATAATCCTTCTGTACAATTCGGATAGTCCCAACATGGTGCATGTCTTCGGATTGATTTGTTACAATATGCACCACTTGAGATTCATTTGAATATTGCTGTAACAGTTCTGCAAGCGTTGCAGGATAATCATAGGCAAACAGTAAAGCAGAAATCAAGAGAAACAGCATCAAAAAAAATATTTTTTTCATTTCTCAATTACATCGACCGGACGATTGTAATAAATATATCGCTTTCCCTCGAAGTCAAAAAGAACCTTTCCGCCTTCTGAAGACTGAATATCAATCTTGCCTTCGAATGTAGCATGTACAGTGCCATCAAAATTATAAACCGTAACAATACGATCAAGTCCACCATTCCAATTTGACTGGAAGGTCTTGAGTTCTCTTTGCTGGGAAACGGTGCAACTGGAAAGAATAACTGCAACTACCAAAACAATAAACCACATCTTCTTCATATTCTCTCCTTATAAAAAATGGTGGACCGGGGGGTCTAACCATCGTCCCCGGCCCAATAATATCATTGGGATACATTTCAAGTGTATCTGATTTATGATGCTTCCCACTACTTCATTTCAGTCGCCTGTTTGCTTGTGCTTATACCTCTGCTCTGCCACTGAGCTACGCGCCCACCAAAGACTCTTAATTAAAAAGTGCTTGGTGGGTGCGATTGGATTCGAACCAATGCATAAGGATGCTGTCAAACATCGCCTACTTTGTTGCTGTTGTTTACGGAAGACTTTTGCTGTTTGGGCAATAGTCTAAGGTCGCAATAATTTTACGTCATAGGTTAAACTATCGCTGTTTAATCTGATTCTAACTCTAAGTCTCAGACTACCCAATATTTAATATCGTGTCCCCGCCCGAATCAACTAATTCCGCCTAACCCAAACACTTGGAAATGATTGATTCAGGTGGAGACACGATAATTTTCAATTAACTTGGTGCTGTCGATTCGCTGGACTAATTTGTCTGGCGGTCTGCATAGGTAGCGGGTGACCTCATGCAGATACAAACCAATCCAGCGAATCGACAGCACCAATCCAGATTACTTGTGGATGAAGTCGAAAATCTTCTTTCCGAGATTCACCTGCACAACTTCGGTCTGGTTCGCCTTCTCTCTTGCTCGCTTGACGGCGAGGATCAGGCTGTCCACCTTTTCAAGAAGGTTTGACTTCTCCGTAGGAGTAAGCCGACCGGATCGGTAGATGGTCTCATAGCGACCCACCTGCTTGTCCGAATCGAGAACCTGAACCTGAGCAGGGAACTTGTCCGTGGCAGGTGAGAGGACGAGAGGAATCTTCGTCTTCACGGCGCGGAACTTAACCTCGATAGGAGTCTCATAGAGAATCCTACCAGTGGAATCCGCCTTCACCCACGACTTGGTAGGATCGAGAGTCGGAATAGCCTTGTACTCCTCTCGGATTCGCTCAAGGAACCGCTCAAGGGCAATAAGGGAAGTAGCGGCGAAATCGCCGAAATCCACACCATCAACCGTGAGGTTGGAACGAGCCTTTCCAGAAGCGTTAGTCTCTTCCTTGGAAATGGTAGCGTCCAGAGACTTGATTACGATTTTCTTCGCGTAATCCAACTTCTCCTGAACGGTGGTTACTACTTCCTTGATTTCGTCGGGAATCTGCTCCCCGCCATCCTCATAAGGCTTGTAGATTTTCTGAACACCGTCGAAATGGTCTGCCTTCTTCGTGAAGGTATTGACGGTTTCCTCCATGATGGCTCGGGACTGCTGTGCCAAATCTGGCTCCACAGCAATCAACTGATGCAACATATTATCACCCATTTTTTCCTCCTTCTAAGACTTATTATTTAACCTTGCATGTTCTTTTCTGTGACAATTAGAACAAAGAATAATACATTTTTTCATTTTCCACATTTTTTACATTCAAGTTCCATACAATAAAGTATGCTAAATCGGGATAGTCAGATTCGAACTGACGACCCTCGCTTCCCAAAAGCGATGCGCTACCAACTGCGCTATATCCCGTTGTTGTTTGATTTTTCAGGTTTCAATAAGAAACCTTTAGGATGATACAAGCAATTAACTTGCACCATAATCAAACTACCTAGAGCGGGCTACCGGGATCGAACCGGCGACCAACAGCTTGGAAGGCTGTGACTCTACCATCTGAGTTAAACCCGCAAGAGAGACGACAGCGGAAGGACTTGAACCTTCACTAACTTGATTAACAGTCAAGTGCTTCACCATTTAAGCTACGCTGTCATTTATTTCATCAGGTATTTCCCGAATACCCGCATGAATTTCTTTATGACAATTCGAACACACTAAAATACACTTATCTACTTCTTCTTTGTCTCTTTCCCAACTTCTCGTATTACTAGATGCAATTCCAAAATCTTTTAAGAGTGGATTTTTATGATGAAATTCTAATGCTCCTATATATTTATTATATCCGCAACATTCACACTTCCCGCCTTTATATTGTACAAGGTCTCTTTTTCTTTGACGACGATGTTCAGATATAATCTCCGATATTGTTTTAGATGGCGGCTTACAGTTTTTACAAAAACCACTTTTATTTGTATGGTTTAATTTACAATTACACGTTTTACATAATTTCACATACTAAAGTATGCTTTTTATTGGCGCGGTAGGATTCGAACCCACGATACGCGGCACCAAAAACCGCTGGCTTACCACTTGCCGACGCGCCATTGAGAAACGAGCCACCAGCAGGATTTGAACCCGCGACATC
>CAZLSE010000040.1:0-15539 GCA_964562055.1 uncultured Gammaproteobacteria bacterium | reverse complement strand
CTTTCAGACAATTGCTCTATGGGATTATTGTAATACTAGGAGTTCTTTCTCCAACTATTTTATTTGAACTACGACATCAGTTTGATATGACCAATAGTACCCTTCTTTATATCACAAACCCCAGTCAACAAAGCGTAAACCACGTAAGTGCATATATTTCAGGCTTTTTGTATGAGTTGAATCAAACATTTGCGGTAATGAACATTTATCAAAGTATTTGGAAGTGGTTCACTCCATTTGTAATCATTATGGGAATATGTGTTTCATTTGCTCAAAAATTAACTACAGCTACTCGGCAAATAGCTATTATACTTTTACTGTTATGTTTTTGGTCGCTCCCTTATATATTTTTAACCAAAGATCACACCCTTATTCATTTTTACGCTGGCTCAGTTGTGGCGCTGGTCATATTCGTTTCATATATGGTTTCCATATTAAATCCTATTCCTAAAAAGTATTTTTAGTTTGTTTTGTATTATTAACTATGGCAAGTTTATGGCAGAATTACTTTTCTAACAAAAATATATTTGATGTTTTTTATCAGAATACACATAGAGAACTGAAATACTCAGACCAACTTAAAATTATGGGCTATATTTTCACCTGTTCAGATAAATCATTTCATTATGACACATTCATTGTGCCATATTTCTCAAAAAATGTTTGGGATTATTTATACGAGTGGATAGGTAGAAAAAAGTAACACGATATGAATACATTAAACGCATCAAAAAATAAACTTGAGAACAAAAAATATTTTTTTCTCGTAATTGGTCCGGAAAGCAATAGCGGCTATCTCGATTCATGGCTGAAAGAATATGATAAGACTACCTTTCTCATTTCGGAAATGAAAATCGGTTCTATTCGAGTACAAATACGAAATAATAATTCATTTAGGGAAAATTAAAATAAGTGTTATCCTTTAACAAGAAATGAAAATTACCATTCTCATCCAAACCCACAACGAGGAAAAGAATATCGCAGAGTGTATCGCGTCGGCAAAACTACTTACTCAATCTATATTAGTGGTAGATATGGAAAGCACAGATAAAACACGAGAAAATGCAAAAAGCGCAGGAGCAGAACTCCTTACCTTTCCCTATTCTCACTACGTCGAACCTGCACGTAGTTTTGGCATTAGTCAGATTGATTCAGATTGGATATTTATCCTTGACGCAGATGAACGAATGACAGACGATCTTGCGCGTGAGATTCAACGTATTTTCACATCAACAAAGCATACTTATTTCAAAGTACCGCGTAAAAATATATTTGGCGGGAAAACCTGGCTTAAGCATGGAGGGTGGTGGCCTGATCATCAAATGCGACTTATCAAGCGTTCGGCTTTTAGAGATTGGCCAGCACGCATTCATGCAACTCCGGTAATTGAGGGGTCAATGGGATTTTTACATGAACCCTTTCTACATTATTTTCATGGCAACATTGAACAAATGGTAGAGAAAACGCTTGTATTTGAAGATATTGAATCAAATCTCTTATTAAATGCTAATAAAGACGTTTCAGTCGCTATTTTTTTCAGGAAGTTTTTAGGAGAACTTTGGCGAAGGCTCATTATTGGCAAGGGTTTTCTGGACGGTAAAATTGGTATAATGGAAAGCATATATCAAGCGTTTTCCAAGACAATTACCTATCTGCTCCTCTATGAAAAGAAAAACCGTCGGACTGTTCACGCCATATCTTAATACGCTCGGCGGTGGAGAAAAACATATCTTATCTATCCTCAAAGTATTTGACGATGCCGGATACAATGTAATTATTTACTGGAACGATGACATACGGGTCCAATTCGCTGAAAGACTTAAACTTGAGTTTAAACATCTTACATTTGCAAAAGATATTCGCTCCCAAACACTATTAGAAAAATCCAAACTACTCTCTTCGCTCGAGTGGCTTTTTTATGTAACCGATGGTAGTTATTTTTTTTCACCAGCAAAGCGAAATGCGATTTTTTGCATGGTACCAGATAAAAAACTCTATCAGATGAGTACGATGAATATGTTAAAAACAGCGAATGCAAAATTTATTGCAAATTCTCACTTTACGCAATCACACCTTCACACATGGGGTATCCCATCGTCAGTAGTGTACCCGTATGTGTCGGATGAACTATTCCAACTTGTAATACCGGTAAAAGGTCCACTTATTCTTTCTGTTGGACGTTTTTTTTCACATCTCCATGCAAAAAAACAAGAAGAGCTAATTCAAACATTTCTCACGTTCCATAGTCATTATCCAGACTTTCGTCTAGTTCTTGCCGGTGGAGTTGCGCCTGAGGACCAATATGTTGTGGATCATCTTACGAAAACGTATTCACATCCCAATATATCCTTTGAAACGAATATTACGTTTTCTCGACTTCAAGAGCTTTATAAAGAAGCACTTGTTTACTGGCATTTCACCGGAAGCGGAGTAAATGAGAAAGAACATCCAGAACAAGTTGAACATCTAGGTATGACTCCTCTTGAAGCAATGGCTTCTCGAACGATACCTTTCTGCTTTAATGCGGGTGGACCACGTGAAATTATCGACCATAGAGGGAACGGTTTTTTGTTTTCATCTTCTCAAGAACTTCTCAGAGAGATGAATTATTTTTTAAGCTCTCCAAGCCTGCAAAGAACTATGCAGGAAAAAGCGTTTACATTTGCACAAAAAACATTTTCAAAGACAGTATTTGACCGTCACGTTAGATCAATTTTCTCAATACATACATGATTTCAGTCGTCATTCCACACTATAAAGGAAAAGAGAAACTATATAAAAATCTCACAACTAATCTTGTATTTCTGAGGGGATGTGAGGTGATAATAGTAAATGATTACCCCGAAGTACCCTTAACAGATGAGATGAAGTTCCTTTTTCCCGGTGTAATTGTAGTTGAAAATGATAAAAACTTAGGTTTCGCAGGAGCGGTGTCCGAGGGAATTAACAAAGCAAAAGGGGAATATGTTTTTCTTCTTAATAACGATGTTGTTCTAAAAGACGAGACCTACCGCAACGCAATTAATCGTTTTAAAAAAGACTCTCATTTATTTGCGGTAAGTTTTAAACAAATTGAAAAGGATGGTGGACATGTAGGCCGTAACAAAATATACTGGAGTCATGGTTTTTTTAGACACAGCAAGGCTGATCCGGGTACGCATGGGATCAATGGTTGGGCTGAAGGTGGAAGCATGATTTTTGATAAAAAAAAATATAATCACATACATGGATTTGATACATTGTATTCCCCTTTTTACTGGGAAGATATCGACCTCTCATATCGCGCATGGAAAGCCGGGTATAGTATTCGGTTTGATACATCGGTACTTGTAGAACACCATCACGAGTCAACGATAGCTACATATTTTCAAAAATCACGCATCAATACTATTGCCTACCGTAATCAAATTATCACAATTTGGAAAAATATATCCGACCCCCTCTACTTTTTAGAACACATTTGCCATCTTATAAAAACTCTCACACTACAAACCCTAAAGGGACACCATGAATTCGCAAAAGGCCTTGGAATGGCTATTACGCTATTACCTGAAATACTTCGTAAACGACAAGCGTTGTGGGATACCTGGAAAAAATCAGACCGTGAAATATTTGAAAAGTTTACTCAGGTACTATGAAAAAAAATCTAACACATATAATTCTGGGATTAGCCGTATGTTTATCTGTATTTCTAACTATTGTTCAATTTCGCATTCCCTCTCCACCTGCTTTTAATGCAGACGAAGCAGCATTTGCGTATAATGCGTATTCCATCTTAAAAACGGGCAAAGATGAATATGGAACAGTGTTGCCGCTCCGATTAAAATCGTTTGGCGACTACAAAATGCCACTTCTCAGTTATCTATCGATACCATTTATTGCGGTTTTCGGATTGAACGAATTTGGAGCACGAAGTGTAAATATTGTCTTATCTGCAATCTTTCCGATTGTGGTTTATTATCTCACTATTGAATTATTTGGCCGAAAAAAATATGCTCTTCTTGCGGCGTTTTTAAGTGCCACTTCACTTGGACTTCATATTGTGGCTCGCCACACCCACGAGGCATATTTAGCAGCGCTACTTACTAGTTCGTCATTTTTATTTCTGATACGCTACTTAAAAAAACCATCTTTTCAATCGGGAATATTTCTAGGTGCTTCAGTTCTCCTCATGCTCTTTTCCTATCATCCAGGACGACTATTTGCGGGATTGTTTTTTGTTGTGGCATTAATTTACCTCATACGGATGAAACAAGTAAGAAAAGGAGCAAGTGTGCTAGTACTTTTAGCTGTGGTTATAGCTGTATTTGGTATTACGGATGTTATATATAAACCTGCACGGCTTAAAAATCTTTTGTTCTTTTCAAATCCAGGTATTCAACTTAAGGTTGATGAGTTAAATACAGAAGGAGGACTTCGACCTCTTTATCACCCGATGATAATCGGTCTTCGTGATATCGCATTTGAACACTTAAATTATTTTTCTCCCCAGTTCCTCATTCAGAACGGAGACGGGAATGATCGATTCGGGTATAAAGGAATGGGCCTGATTACCGCAACCGAATATATATTATTTTTCATCGGTTTGCATTTTTTATTTAAAAATAAAGAGAAATGGAGATATATTCTTCTATTTATTCTGTTCTTCACACCTCTATCTGCTTCACTGTCGTGGTCTACTTCTTCGCTTACTCGTAATGTTTTTTTTCTCGTTCCAATAAGTATGCTGGTGGCGTATGGTATGGTGAATTTTCTTAGTGAAATAAAATCGAATGGATATCGTATTCTCGTTACAGTCGTTTTACTTGGGTCATTTGCTTTTTTTCTTGTAACTCAATGGGATTTTTATCTTCTCCACTATCCAAAAAGACTTATCACTATTCACGCATGGCAATCTGGATATCGAGAAGTTGGTGATTACATTAAAAAAAATTATGATCACTTTGATACGTTCTATATTACAAAAGATATCGGTATGCCATATATTTTTGTACTCTTCTACCTTCAATATCCTCCTGAACAGTATCAAAAACAGGCAACGCTTTCGCCGCCTGATGAATATGGATTTGGTCAAGTCAAACGATTTGACAAATTTGTATTCACCTATATAGATCCTGATAAAGCTCCACTTAATTCTGTTGTAATTGGGTCGCGTGACCAAGTAAAGAATGTCGATTCAAAATATCATGTGACCATGATAAGTCCTCAGGGAGAACCGATGTTTGGCATCATTGAAAAATGAGAAGAGTCGATCTACATCATGAGTGGCAAACTGAGAAAGTACAAAACTTGTACAATTACCGACGCTATAGAGTTTTTACGCATCACGTACAAAATTGAGGTAATGATGCTTAACACAAAATTGAGTATAAGCGATTGTAAAAGTAAATTTCCTGAAATTTTCTCAACCCCAAATAATGCAGGAATATGCAAAAAAGAGAATAACACTGCAGATGTAAGTATTGGTTTTATAGCGCCGTTAGCCCGCTCATATAATCGCTTAAATACAAAACCAGTTGAAAGCAGCTGTTCAGACACTCCTGCCATCATCATACTAAAAAACCAGATGATAGTTCCATTGTCGAAATAGAATGAAAAAGGATTCCCATTTACAAATCGCACTAACACACCGATTAACAAAAACATCAAACCTACGCCAACACCTATGCCTATATCGTAAATAACTCTTTCACTTTTTAGTCCAAAACCCGGTAAAAACGCAGCTTTTTCTACTCGCGATATATACCAAAATGCAGGAAACAAAAAAACAAATGGTTTTGCAAAAAATTCATCAATCCATAACGGAAGTTCTGTACCGAAAGTTGCTCTGTACATACTCCAGATAATTAGAGAAACAGCCCACGCGTTTAATACTTTTTGAGAGACATCTGCGGACTTTGTCATACATTACTCTATCACATTTATGCCTTTTTCTTAAGGAAGTTTTCAATAAAGAGCTCTATATCCCCATCTAGAACTTTTTCTGCATTGTGTTCTTCGTAATTAGTGCGCAAATCTTTTACCAGTTTGTACGGGTGCAGAACATAAGAGCGAATTTGGTGACCCCATGACGCAAGTGTATTTGATTTAAAACCAGCAATCGTTTTTTCTCTCTTCTCCTCTTCTAATTTCCACAGTTTTGATCGTAAAATCTGCATTGCATTTTCACGATTTTGAAGCTGTGAACGCTCCGTTTGACATGATACAACGATGTCGGTTGGCTTATGAATAATACGTACTGCAGTTGATACTTTATTTACATTTTGTCCTCCGTGACCGCCGGCCCTATAAAACTGCCATTCAACATCTTCCTCTTTAATCTCAACCTCTCTGTCTTCGACAACAGGTAAAACCTCAACTGATGCAAACGATGTTTGACGCAGTTTATCTGCATTGAAAGGTGATTGTCGAACCAGCCGATGCACGCCTCCTTCTGCTTTCATAAAGCCATAGGCAAACTCACCATGCACCGCCACCGTCACACTTTTTATTCCAGCTTCTTCACCGTCTACTTGGTCAGCTATTTCATATTTCCAACCTTTTTTTTCAAAAAAGCGCGTATACATACGAAACAACATACTTGCCCAGTCCATTGCTTCAGTACCACCTTGCCCTGCCTGTATGGTAAATACCGCATCTCCCCTGTCATATAAACCGGACAAAAAGAGAACAATTTCGTATCGGGTTATTAAATTGCGGGCACTCTTTAAATCATTCTCCTCAAGCAAGAGCTGCATCATCTCTAAATCATCTATCTCTTTTTTAAGGGATGAGACTTTTTTCAGTATTTCAGATGCTTTTTTGGGGTCACTCCAAAACGCAGAGTCATATGTCTTTTTCTCAAGTTCAGCCACTTCCGCTTTCATTGAGGCACTATTTTTACGCGACAGAATATTCTCCAATTTACGTGTAAGCTCTTCTTTATCGATATCCATAGAAGATCCAATTATATCACTTGAAGTCTTTCCCGACTGTCACCACCACATCGGCTGTTTCAGCTTCATCGAGCGTTGTTTCTTTTACTCCTGTAACATAGTCAACCAAGCTCTCTTTAATAGAAAGATACAAATACTCTTTCCCCTTTTTTACCGCAATTTCAGTAACTTCAAAATTAAATTCATCTGCATTGCCTGTAACTATATCGGTAAATCCTCCATCCCTCATAACCGTACGTACCTCTGAAGCTTTACCCGGGGTACCCGAACCGTTTAGTATTTTTACTTTAATTTCTTCTTTTTTTATTTCTGGGGTTGGAGTTGCCGTTGGCTGTGGTGCTGTAGTGGGTACTGCTGTGGGTTTCGCCATTTGTAATTGAGGAAACTTCATATTAAACCCTATCTGTGATCGAGTGAGAAGCGTAAATAATGCAAATGAACCTACAAACGATAGTACAAAAAAGAGAATTTCCTTAGGAATGCGCAGTCCTGGCAATGCAAAACTTTTCCTGGAATATAAGGGGACATTCATTGCTGCAAGCGATGGATTAAACTTGTTTTTGAGCAAGGTAAAGTTTTTATTTTCAGTACCAAAGATAAGAGCTCCAAAACATACGTCAAAATCAAGAAGCGGGAAGGGTTGGTTGTCAGCTGTAACCAACATTTTCAGATAATCTGCGTAAAAATGTGGAAGAATACGCTTGAGTGGGTTAGTCCAAATCCCTACCTCTTTGGTAAAGGTATCTTGTCGAACTGTTTCTGATAACGCGCCAGACAAAATAAGTCTATTTATCTTCATGTGCTTATCTTCATACTGGGATGATATTTTTTTCAAAGGCGCTTCTACACCCTTCCCATCTTGTAGTTTAGATGTAAATGCTTCTTTTTCAAGAAGGCCAAATGAGTCATATAAATATGCACTAATCTCCGTAAGACTATACAGTCCGTATAAAATATGTTCAACTTTACCTCTGCGAAGCGTTTTTTCAAATAATGTATAGTAAGCAAGTGTGTCAGGAAGAAAACCGACAATACTCACATCAAGAAGCTGAAGGGATTCTTTATATGCCTGCATTGTTGCCTCTTCAATTCCGTATAAACTTACAATTCGTTTTGATTCATTTTCTCCGCTTACAAAGTCGTAATACACATTATCCAAATGAGCAGGAAATACAGACTTGGCTTTTTCCTTCATGAACGATACCACTGCGGATGAAGTCATATCTGTAGGAACTTCAGACCGGAAGTAATAGAAAGCCTCTTGAGGTAGAATGAGTGTGATATGTTTTTCTTTAAGTGCCGAACCGGTAAAATGTGACAACACTTCTTTTACAGCTGATGCAACAATATCGCTGTGTGCTAACTTTCCTGCCTTCAAAAGCTGAACACTAAAGCTCTTTTGTGATTGTTGCACGCTAAACTGGCCCAAAAGTGATTTGCTAACATGCAAAGCCTTAATCGAGTGTCTTCCAATATAAAGATAGATCATACCTGTATTCTATTATAGAGCGTATCAATAAAAAAAAGCAAGTGCGCCCGCTTGAACTAATTCCATTTGTTACAATTGGGCAAGATGGGAAGCGCTATAGAAAAACTAAAAGAATGTATTGATATCGTCGAGCTTATTGGTTCCTTTGTTACGCTAAAAAAGGCTGGTCGCAATTTTAAGGGACTTTGCCCTTTTCATCAGGAGAAAACCCCTTCCTTTATTGTCTCGTCTGACCGGCAACTTTGGAGATGTTTCGGTTCATGTGGAGTTGGCGGTGATGCTATCGCATTTATTATGAAATATGAAAATATCTCCTTTTCAGAAGCGGTTGCTGAACTTGCTGAAAAATACGGCATATCACTTGAGCAGTTTAAAGCACCCTATTCATCTTCGGATTTAAGAAGTAGACTGTTAGCGATTCATAAATCAGCTTCAGAATACTATCACTATATTCTGACAAAAACTCCCATAGGTAAAAAGGCGCTTAAGTATCTTTTATCGAGAGGAATTACAGAAAAGATAATTTTTACATTTCAGTTGGGATACGCGCCTGCATCATGGGACTCTTTTCGCCAATATGCCCAAAAAAAACATTTCGCTATTCATGATCTAGTTGAGGGCGGACTATGTATTCAACGTCAAGGTGGCGGAGTTTATGATCGATTTCGTGGAAGAATTATGTTTCCCCTTATGGACCACCGGGGAAATGTGGTTGGTTTTTCAGGAAGAATACTTATAGGAGAATCTGAAGCTAAATATGTTAATACCCCGGAAACACCAATCTATCATAAACGATCAATGTTGTACGGACTCCACATTGTAAAAGACGCAGTTAAAAAACATGATTCAATCATTATCGTAGAGGGCGAATTTGATATGATCAGCTCGTATCAGCACGGAATAGATACTATTGTTGCAATAAAAGGGTCTGCTCTTACTATCGAACAGTTACAGCTGATAAAAAGATACACCAATAAAGTAAATATCGCACTAGATGCTGACTCTGCAGGTGAAGAGGCGGTTAGGAGGGCTATCGAAGTTGCGGAACCGCTTGGATTTGAACTGGGTATCATTACTATACCTGATGGTAAAGATCCAGATGAGGCAGTGCGGACAAATGAACGACATTTTAAAGATGCGATAAAGAAACCGATGCCGGTATATGATTTTCTAATCGATTTATTCGTTAAAAAACATCCACCAGCAGATCCATTTAGTAAAAAAATGATTGGAGATAAGATAGCCCCGTTTTTGTATAACATCACAAATCCCATCGTGCAGTCCTTCTATATTAAACAGCTTGCACGGATATTAGATGTAAGTGAAGAAAGCATTCATAAAGTAGTTTATTCATATAAGAAAAAGAGATTTGTGCAAAGACGTTCCTCGGAGCAACCGAAAAAATCCGTATTGTCACGAACTGAAAAGGTCCAACATTACTTTTTAGGTCAACTGCTTCAGTCTAATAACCCAGGCCAACACATTCAGTTACTTCCGGTTGTACTTCACCAAAAAGACTTTGTTATCCCTGCACACGGTCAAATCTATGAAGCGTTAATTGCCTACACTCAAAAAAATGCAGATTTCGCCATGAATTCTTTTGCCTTATTTCTTTCTCCTGAATTACGTTCGGTTGCCGATGATATCTACATGCAAAGCAGCATTCAAACGGAAAAAAGTGATATGAGTTTAGGTGTGCTATCTTATGAAATTAAGGCTGACTCACTCAAAAAACAGATTCAAAAGCTTCTAGAAGACGGAGATGCTTCACATGACGACAGCATCGCAAGGCTGCAAGCAGAACTAAAAGAAGTGGAAAAAAAGCATTCTACACTATAAAATGGGAGCTATGACAAAGCAGAAATCGCCCAAGACATTTAAAGAACTTCTTCAACAAGGAGAGGATGATGGATTTATTCTACAAGATGACATCTTCATGATTTGCAGTGAACCTGAAAAACATATAGTAGAGATCGATGACTTTTTCAATGAAGCTCTTAAGAAGGGTATTGATATTTTTGAAACAATTTCAACGCGCGAGGAAGAAGAAGTACATAAAACAGCCGAAGAGGTAGAACGCGAACTCGAGCAACTTATTTCAACAAAACATGGTGAGTCGCTTGATCCCATTAAAAAATATCTCAAAGAAATTGGTAAAACTCCATTGCTAAAGTTTGAGGAAGAAATTCAGCTTGCAAAATCTTTCGAAAAAGGAAGTGAACGAGCAAAAGAAAAACTTATTCGTGCCAACCTTCGTCTTGTTGTTTCTATTGCAAAAAAATATTTAGGTCGACGTCTATCTTTTCTTGACCTTATTCAAGAAGGTAATAAAGGTCTCATCCGTGGAGTAGAAAAATATAACTGGAGACGAGGATTTAAATTTTCAACGTATGCAACGTGGTGGATCAGACAGGCCATTACGCGTGCGATCGCAGATCAATCACGTACAATCCGCATTCCGGTACACATGGTTGATCAAATAAATCGTTTTTATAAAACTCAACGCAAACTTACACAAAAACTCGGCAAAGAACCAACAGTGAAAGAAATTGCCAAAGAAATGCAGGTCTCAACAGACGAAATTGAAAATCTCATGAAAATCTCTCAACAGCCTAAATCACTCTCAACTCCTGTCGGAGATGATAAAGAGGCAACGCTTGAGCAATTTGTTAGCGACCAATCGCAACCAACACTTTACGATAAGGTATCAAAAGAACTCTTAAAAGAAGCAATGAATCGAGTTCTTGAAACGCTCTCTCCCCGGGAAAAACGAGTTCTTATAATGCGATTCGGTCTCGATGATGGAAAACCAAAGACTCTCGAGGAGGTTGGTAAAGAATTTAAGGTAACTCGTGAACGTATTCGGCAAATTGAAGCAAAAGCTATTCGTAAACTCAAACATCCCACACGCGCACGAAAGCTTAAAGACTTTCTAGACTAACTAATAGAAAACCGCTAATGATAAATTATTCCTCTTGTGACAGCCTAAAATGAAAAATTGTGGTTTATAAACTACAGCGTTTTTATTAATCTCCTTATACCCTGCATACAGTCATGGGAAAAGGCAATTTTTTGTATTCAAAAATTGGGAAACAAATAAAAAGTGTGCGAAAAAAACGAAAATTATCCCAAGATGACTTAGCTTTTATCTCAGATATGGACCGATCGTATCTTGCCAAAGTTGAAGAAGGTAAGGCAAATCCCTCAGTAAGAACTCTGCATAAAATTGCACGAAAATTACGAACTCATATCTCCTACCTGTTAAAAGATGTCTAGATTTTTTATAGCGACAATGGTATGCTGATACCATATGAAAAACGAAGGATATATGCACTCGCTTGATGATTCTTCTCGTCAAGTAAAAACCGTACCACTACCTCTTGCGATCGGCATTATTATCGTATTTACGGTTGTGGGTGGTTTATCGTCTTATTTTCTTACCGTAAAAAAGACTACCACAACTTCTACCACCTCAACTCCTGCTTCAGTCCAAACTGAAAAAGCAGCCGGGATTGTGGATAAGACAACTTTTAGTGATAGTGCTACCGGTGTACTCAGAGAGGGAGGGATGGAGGGGGAGGGTAATTTTCATCTAGAACGTCCCGGAGGTATTTCACAAAACGCATACCTCACCTCATCAACGGTTGATTTATCAAAATATATAGGGAAAAAAGTTACGGTTTGGGGACAAACATTCCAAGGTCAAAAAGCAGGCTGGCTAATGGATGTGGGTTTGGTAGAAATCAAATAAATTCACCATGATTCAATTCGACTCAGTTTCAAAGATATATCCGTTTGGCAATGCAGCTCTTGATGAGGTTTCGTTTGCCGTTGATCGTGGCGAGTTTGTTTTTTTAGTGGGCACATCTGGCGCAGGAAAAACCACCATTCTTAAGCTTATTCTCGGAGAACTGTATCCCACTTCCGGCACAGTAATAGTTGAAGACGTTGATATATCGGGTAAGAGGTTTAAAAAACTTGAAACAATTCGTAGACATATCGGAGTCATATTTCAAGATTTTAAAGTACTTCCAGATAAAAATGTTTTCGAAAATATCGCGCTAGGTCTTCGTATATTGGATATGCCGATGTCAAAAATAAAAAATGAAGTACGCGAAGCACTTACACTAGTTGGACTTCATGATAAAGAGCAGTTTTTTCCTATTCAACTTTCAGCTGGTGAACTACAGCGCGTAGCTATAGCCAGAGCTATGACTGGAGATAGACACATAATACTTGCAGACGAACCAACAGGTAACCTTGATCCAAAAACAACATGGGACATTATGAAAATATTCAAGAAGGTTGAAAAACAGAAAACGATAATTTTTGCAACTCATAATACCGATGTAGTAAACACCCTAAAAAAAAGAGTAATAACCATGAAGGGTGGAAAACTAATTAAAGATAATGCAAAAGGAGGATACGACCTATGAAAGAAATAGTAACTTCACTTCGCAGAACGCCTTATCAATCTCTCGCAATGTTTTTTTCGCTATTTCTTACTCTTTTTCTTTCCCTACTTCTTATGTTTTCCCTTACCTTTCTTTACGGTCTGCTTAGCTATGTTGAGGCAAGACCACAGGTGACCATTTATTTTCAAAATGAAACTTCGGAAAGTGCTATCCTGGAAGTAAGAAAAGAACTCGAACAGTCGGGTAAGGTTACCTCAGTAAAATATGTATCAAAAAACGAAGCATATGCACTCTATCGGGATTTAAATAAAGACAACCCACTTCTTTTGGAGATGGTGAGCGCTGAAATTCTTCCCGCATCGCTTGAAATTTTTGCTTCTCGACCAGCATATCTCCCAGAGCTGGCAGCATATTTAGAAAAAGTACCTGGCAAAGATGAGGTAAACTATCAAAAAAATGTTGTCGAGAAACTCCTTGCTTTGACTTCAGTTGTGCGCACTGGTTCACTCGTCTTCTTTGGATTCTTAATGTTTACCACCACAATAATTCTTATTACAATCACGCACTTTAAAGTTGCCCTTCGTAAGGAAGAGATTGAGTTACAACGACTCATGGGTGCGTCCGCCTCATACGTTCGTCGCCCGTTTATGAGAGAGGCTTTATTCTTGGGTTTTATTTCATCATCACTAGTATTTTCCCTTTTTTCACTCATTGTCTATGGTGCATATCCGTATATACAATCATATCTACGAGGAGTACAATCACTTTTTGTCGAATTGTTTCATTTTAAACTTATTGTGTGGCCTTTTTCAGTAGAATATGTGGGAGTGTTATTTGGACTACTCACGCTCTTCGGAATTCTTATCGCAGGGCTTGCTACTCTATTTGCTACTAAAAAATATATCGCGATACAACGAAGCTAATTCAGGGGGTACGTTATAATAAATGTATGAGATCGATTTCAATACGAATAGTTTTATTTCTTATCATTGTTTGTGCGGTTGTAGCTACTGTTTCAGCTCAAAATGCTGAACTTGAAAACAAAATAAAAGAATATCAACAAAAACTAAGCGATATTCGCAATCAAAAAAACACACTCGGAACTCAAATTCAGGAAATGGATACAAAAATATATTTAACCGGGCTTACTATACAACAAACTGAGCAAAAGATCATCGACACAGAAGCAGAAATTGAAAAACTTACTTCTCGAATTGGAAACCTTGATACATCGCTTGACACACTATCAAAGTTATTATTACATCGTATTGTAAAGGGATATAAAACAAAATCAGTTTCCCTTTTTCAGGTACTTCTGAATACTGACTCCGTATCAGAGCTAACAAACACCATTAAGTACCAACAAACAACTCAGGCGAGCAATCAAAAACTTCTGGTACAAGTACAAGAGGCAAAGTTAAGCTACGAAGAACAAAAAACTCTGAGAGAAACGAAAAAAACGGAACTTGATCAACTTGTTATATCGCTCAATAACCAAAAACAGGAATTAAAAAATCAGCAGAGTCTTAAGCAAAAACTGCTTGCAGAAACAAATAACGATGAAACCACTTATCAGTCACTTTTAGCTCAAGCTGAAGCTCAATTAAAGGGATTCGGAGCGTTTGTGCAAAGTCAGGGGGGTTCGGGTATCCTTTCCAATCAGACTGTTTGTGATGATTGGGGTTGTTATTATAATCAGAGAGATTCGCAATGGGGCAACAACTCACTCAATGGTACCCAATACTCGCTTGCATCTGATGGGTGTCTAGTGACAGCTATGGCAATGATGTACACACACAGTGGCCATAGAGGTATAACACCTCAGAGCATCAATAGTAATCCATTTAATTTTGCCTCATACTATCCCGCATATTTAAATAAGGGCACTATCTCAGCAGGTGGAGTCTCTAGTACCAGAACCACTATCGCGGGTTACCTTACTCCTGATATGGTACAAAATGGCCCTGTGATAGTGGGCGTAAGGCACGGCACATTTGGTACTCATTTTGTTGTCGTAAAATCTTACTCCGATGGAAAATACATTATGAACGATCCCTATGTTGAAGGAGGTAAGGATAAAGTATTTACCGACTACTACTCACTTGGAAGCGTTTTTGAAGTTGATAGGGTGACATTTTAATACACCACTTAAATAATAAAAGGGTTGCTAATTCAATCTAAAAATAAGAATTGTGGCTTATAAACCATTGTTCTTAGCTTACGTAAACAGATAGAGTGAGGTGTGCACATATTCATGATAATTGCTCTACTCCTTTCACTTGCGCCGAGGATATGTGCATCTGTCTCGTTAAATGAATTTGTTGTACAACCAAATCAAACAGTCGAAATTGTGAACACGTCATCGGAAAGCGCTGATATTTCTGGTTGGTATATTGATGATTCCGGGGGAACGACGTATTTTACTATCGCTCAAAATACCATAATCGCACCCAATAGTTGCATTATAGCTACTGGTTCTTTTAACCTCAATTCTGCGTCTGCGGACAGTGTGAGATTATTCGATAATTCGTATCCTCCAACCTCGTCTTCTGCGGCAATTATCGATCAATACTATTATGTAAAATCACCCCCACCCCCAGCCTCATTTTCTCGCATACCGAATGGAGAGGGTATGTGGGTAGAATATCCCCAATCACTTGGCTTTTGGAACAATACAACCAATGCATGTATCGCGCCTAC
>CAZLSE010000039.1:996-16268 GCA_964562055.1 uncultured Gammaproteobacteria bacterium | reverse complement strand
AGTAGTTGATGGGGGGCCAGATCAACAGTATTTTTCGTTCTTGGAGGTTTAGAAAGATCGGTATTAATATAAGCCTGTATCGCATCAGTTGCGAGTGCGGGGCCCAAATATCCCCCAGAAAGACGTAATCGATAGCAATTTTCACCAAGTTTGTTTATTAGATTCCTTTTCCATGCATTTTCTCTTTTTTTCAAATCACCTGTGTCTATATCAATTATTGATCGGTCCAAGGGCAATACATCAGTTGGAGCACTTAGTCGTACATTGTTCAGATATGCGCCGGCATTTTTACGCGCAGAAAATAACTGATGTGAAATCGGCTGGTAAATTAGCGAATAAAGGGGTATCTTTTTTTTGAGAAGTGATATCTGTGTGTAAAACATAGGTACTCGTTTTGCGAAGTATTTTGTACCATCGATTGGATCTATTGACCAGTTATATTCATGGTTTGAATCACTTACCCCCTCTTCAACAATAAACCCAAACTGAGGAGTCAGTTGTGTAAGATGATTTCGGATATACTGCTCCACCTTAATATCTATATCCGTAACGAAGTCTGCAACATCCTTGGTATAGAATACAAATCCTGATTTCCATGAAGCCCTTATTATACTTCCAGCCTCAACAATTATTTGTTCTGCATTTTTCAAAATAGCATCAAGATGTTCCTCGCTCATAATGCATCTGTATTGACTCCATTTTTCATATCGATTTCTTTGATCGATGTAAGGAGTTTTCCAATAAACAGCTTCAAATCATTATAGTCTTTCTGCTGTTTCGCCTCAAACTTAATAGTAAGATACGGGCCATTCTGTGATGCGCGGATAACAAACATGCTGGTAGGAAGATCCATTCTAATTCCATCAATTTCGGTGAAAGTAGCATTTGGATATCTTTTTTTAACCTGATCACCTACTGTTTTAGATACTATTTGAAACTTTACTGCATCAGGACATCCAACCTTAATTTCTGGACTGGAAAAGTAGTGGGGTAAAGCGTTTACTGCTTGTTTCAATGAAAGTTTATGTTTGGTAAGATAAGACAACAGTCGCAAACTTGCTATGGCACCATCATCGTGACCATAAAAATTATCTACGAAAAAGAAATGACCGCTTAATTCGCCACCGAAAGGAGCACGTTCCTCCTTCACTTTAGCTTTAATAAATGAATGGCCTGTAGTCCACATGATGGGTGTACCTCCCTGTTTTTTAATTACTTCATCAACTTGTTTGGAACATAAAACGTTATACACTATTTTTGCTTTTGGTAATGATTCTATTATGTCTATAGAGAACAAAGATACAAGCGTGTCATTCCATATCATCTTTCCATCTTCATCAACAATACCCACACGATCCCCATCTGTATCATATGCAAAACCAAGATCGGCTTTTTCTGCGATAACTCGTTTCGCAAGACGTTGCAAAACTTCCTTTTCCGTTGGATCTGCGACTCCTACGGGAAATGATGAATCAATTTTTGTATTTTGTTCGATGACGGTGCATCCAGCCTTGCGAAGGATTTTAGGTAGAAAAAGTCCTGTTGTCGCAGCACACGAATCTACGACTACTTTCATTTTACTAATTTTTCCCACCCTTCTGAACAAGTCTTCCTTGTATATGGGAAAAATATCTTTTTTTATAATTTTTCCCTTAGGGGTTTGCGTAACAAATTTTTGACTCTTGGTTAATTCTCTAAATTCAATAATCTCTTCAGTAACCATGGTTTCAGAAAACCCTGTCCCGAATTTAAAGCCATTATATTCGCGTGGATTATGCGAGGCGGTTATCATTACCATTCCCCTCGTTCTAAAGTAGTATTGAGCAAAATAGGCGATTTGAGATAGGGTCATTCCGATATCGTATACAGTTACACCTGATTCTGTAAGACCTTTGATAAGTGCCTTATGAAAAAAAGGGCTTGATTCTCGCGAATCGTAACCAACTACACAATCAGTAATGCTTCTACTTAAAAGCCAGCTGGCATATGACCTCCCTAATATCTCCACACGAGGAAGATCAAGATCTGCACCTACGACACCCCGTAAATCATATCCTCGGAAAACGTGGTTTGGTATTTGCTTAGTCATAGTAAAAAATTTGAATTTAGTAACAAACCATCATTATACAATAGTCGATTTTTGTAAATAACAAATTAGTAATTCGTATTGATTTTTATATTTTCGTGTGTTTGGACTAAAAAATGACATGCAAGAATTTCTAACGATTTTGCAATGCCGTACGGATTTGCATTTGTTTTTATTCCAATTTCAATTTTTATTAAATTCTGGTAAAAATCGAGTAATCGCACTTTATCCCATTTTTTTGCTTGGGAAAATAACTTCATTTTTTGCCAAGGAGGTATAGATGATGTTTGAGATGACTCCATAACTTGAACAAGTAAACGAATGTGTCGCAATATCATGATAAATATAAACATTTCTTCTTGAGTGGCCAATAAAGATCTTAACGATGATATAAAATGTTTTAATGATCCAGGATGTATTTCTTCTAAAAAGGTAAAAACCGAAAGTGGGATTTTTGACTCGTGTAATATAGCATTGTCTTTTAACTTGCATAAGCGTGCGGGTTTACTATCTTCCCAAGTTAACAGTATGATGTCTTTAGATTGAGCAATGGTAAGTATTGCTTCATAAAACTCATTTTTTTTAAATTTCGCAGATTTTCGGAAGGGAATTTTCTCTACATTTTCTGTTGAATATACAATCGCTTTAGCAAATAATGACTGCTCACCCGTTCGTTGTAGAATTGAAGGCACATTTTGTGCTGTAATTGGGTAAATATGAAAACTTTTATCAGAATAACTTTTCAAGTGTTTTGTAAACTCCAGTCTTGACTTATTGCTATCTTCACCGCAGTACATATGAATCATGGTCCAATTGTATCAAAAAAGTGAATTGCCTTGAAATAGGCATAGCTAATCTGTAAGATAATGTGATATGTACGATCTAATTACTGTGGGAAATATAAGTATAGATATGTATTTTAAGGGAGAAGCCCTTACACATGACTCAGAACGGTTTAATTTGGTTATCGGGGGTAAGTATGTTGCTGATTATTTCCAGGAAGAACTTGGAGGCGGCGCAACAAATGTTGCGATTGGTGTTCAAAAAATGGGTCTTAAAACAGCAATTATCGCAAAAATTGGGGAAACTCGTTTTAAACCACTGATTCTTGACTTGCTTAAACGTCACAGCGTTAGTACTCATGCATGTCAGTTTCACGATAACTATATAAAAATTTCCTCAATTCTCTTGTCACCAAGCGGCGAACGTACAATTATTAACTACGAAACTCCCCATGAACATATAATTACTGGTCCTAAAGATCTAGAGAAATTCGAAAATACACGAGCGGTATATATGTCCAATTTACCCTATGTTCCTCTTGATGAACGAAGACGTATCCTTTCACACTCGCGCGCAAAAGGTGCTACTACTATTGTAAATCTCGGTTCAAAGGACTGTAAACGAACCTTAGAACAAGTAGTCAGTCTCCTTCATAATGCCGATATTATTATTCTCAATGCGCACGAATTTGCAGATCTTATAAAGCACTCCTATGACAAGGTTAATTTACACCACAATGTATTAAAATATGTTCCCGAATTTGTAGATAAACACATCATCATTACAGATGGCGCTCGTGGTTCATTCGCCTATCATAAGGGCGAAATATTACATCAGCCGGCAATTCATACCAACACTATTGTCGATACAACTGGTGCCGGTGACGGATTTACCGCTGGATTTATCGCATCATATTTAAAGTCAAAAAATATTTCCGACGCACTTAAATCGGGTGCAGAATACGCAGTGCATATAATTCAAAAAATAGGTGCTAATTGATATAGTATGATATATTAAATTTTAGATAGGACCCACAACAGTCCAGTTTCTTTTTCAGAACCGGACTGTAAGTTTATTCGCTATTCTCAAAAAAAATCGAAGGAAATTTATCGGATCTTCAGGCATCTTTCAAACGTTTTATTATAAGCGTCTTTTTTTCTTTCTTACGTTTTGGCTTGTAGTTCCCATAGTTGTCCTGGCTGTCACATGTACTATTACAACAAATCCACGAGTATATAATTACGAATGAGCGTATTCGAGTAATAAGATGCCTATTCGTAAAACATATATATGACATGGAACTTTACTGCGTGAAAGACATTTCGATTACTGCGCCTTTTTTACTCAATTCGTTAAAACTTGCCAATATAGAACTACATACATCTGATCCTTCAAATCCAATAATTACTCTTGAGGCTATTCCAAATGCACAAGAACTCGTGGAAAATATTCGGTACTTTGTAGATAAGAGACGTGAGGAAGAAAAGGTGCAGAAAATCTACCAGTACCAATACCGCAGCACTTAATTGCTAGTTGTTAAGAAGATACGTAAAGGCACATGCAATTGCATCATACTCATCATCTAATCGTGACTTCTTAGGAATGGGTACTTGCAAATCAATCATTTTTTTAATTGCATGTTTATCTGCATTACCATACCCAGTAACTGCAAGTTTTATTGTATTTGGTGCCAAGGAATATACAGGAAGCTTATTTTTAGATGCAATTAAATAAACAAGACCTTGTGCCTGAGCAACCGGTATAGCAGTTTTGGTATTTTTTGAATAGAAAAGTTCTTCAATAATAAGACAATCGGGTCTGTATTTGCGTACTACTGATTCCAGTTTTAAATAAATAGTGAGAAATCGTTGCTCTTTTTTATCAGATTTTTTCGTTACTATCGTCCCAGAATGTATGTGCTCCACTTTGCATGCCTGCTTCGAATCCTTTTTGAGAACAGCAAAACCAACGCGCTCTACACCTGGGTCAATGCCTAAAATTATCATGTTTTAAAGTAGTATGTCAAATTAATTAGTGTAAGTATACACAACAAGAAGAACAAACAAAAGAGATGGGAAACTTCGTTCATTAGTATGTCTCGGCTAAACCCCTTACGGGGCTTACACCTAACACCTATCAAACCGGTATTCTTCCGGCGAACTATAAGGATTCCTTATCTTGGGGTTCGCTTCGCACTTGATATGCTTTCAGTGCTTATCGAATGGGAATGTAGCTACCCGGCGATGCCCTTTTGGGACAACCGGTAGACCAGGGATTCCCTCATCTAGGTCCTCTCGTACTGTAGACGACTCCCCTCAAGAATCCAAGCGCTTGCACTGGATAGAGTCCGAACTGTCTCACGACGTTCTGAACCCAGCTCGCGTACCGCTTTAATGGGCGAACAGCCCAACCCTTGGAACCGACTCCAGCTCCAGGATGCGATGAGCCGACATCGAGGTGCCGAACGACGCCGTCGATATGAACTCTCGGGCGTCACCAGCCTGTTATCCCCGGGGTAGCTTTTATCCGATAAGCCCCGCCGGCTATCACAGCCGATCGGGGGATCACTTACGCCTACTTTCGTACCTGTTTGGGTAGTCACCCTCACAGTCAAGCTAGCTTATGCGTATACACGTACATTCCGATTTCCATCCGGAATAAGCTAACCTTTGCGCTCCTCCGTTACAATTTTGGAGGAAACCGCCCCAGTTAAACTGACCATCAAACACTGTTTCCTCTTGCGAAGATAAGGTGAAAAAAGAACAAAGAGAGGTGTTTCATCGACGGGCAAGCCCTCCCTCCTACGCTCAACAGTTATTCTCCTTCCACCAATGTCTAATTTCAGTAAAGCTCTCGGGGTCTTTTTGTCCAAGTGCAAGTAGGCCGCATCTTCACAGCCATTTCAACTTCGTCGAGCGGTGATTTAAGACAGTTATCAACTCGTTATACCTTTCATGCGGGTCGGAACTTACCCGACAAGGGGCTACGCTACCTTAGAACTCTCAGGGTTAGAGCTGTCGTTCACTGGAGCTTACACCGGAACCCTCTTCAGAGATTGCTCGCTGAAGTCAATCCCAATGGTTGACTTACCAGTACTGGACAGGCATCGGCTCCTATACGTCCCCTTTTGGGGTTGGCAGGAACCTGTGTTTTAGTTAAACAGTCGGCTGATAATCATTTGCTGTGGCCCTGACTAGCAGGGCAGAGCATCTTGCATAGCTTACGCTCAGCTTTTTATGCAGAGTTCCTTAAATCACGATCACTCGTATGCCTTGGTATACTCTACCAGTTCACCTTTGTTGGTTGTCGGTACGGATTTTTATAATACTCCTTAAACAACTTTTCCCGGAAACATAAAGAGAAAGACTTTTCCAATCTTGCGATTAGAATAAGCATAACAACTCATGAAACCTTGCGGTCACACTCATTACTTGCACCCCCATATAGGAGGCTCTTTTCTTCATATTTCGTCACTATTTAAGTGATAACGCATTATAAAAAGTAGCAGAATATTAACTGCTTGTACATCCCTTGCACCTGATACGGTGCACGGTTAGATCCGACTAACCCTCAGCCGATTGACGTTGCTGAGGAAACCTTGAACATTCGGCATCCAGGGTTTTCACCTGGAGAAAACACTACTCATGTCAGCATTCTCGCTTTTTGCCGCTCCACCACGGCTTACACCATAGCTTCAAAGCAACAAAAATGCTCCCCTACCACTTCAATATAGATAAATCTATACAAAAATCTCTGATTTCGGTAAACAGTTTGAGCTCCGAATCATTTTAGGCGCATATCCTCCATCCTCCGAATCGGAGGACTATTCAGGTGAGCTGTTACGCACTCTTTAAAGGGTGGCTGCTTCTGAGCCAACCTCCCTGCTGTGTTGGAGAATAAACGACCTTTTCCACTTAACTGTTATTTAGGAACCTTAATCGAGAGTCTGGGATGTTTCCCTCTCGCCCACGCTCGCTTATCCGAGTGGGACTGACTCCCTTCTTAAACTACGCGTATTCGGAGTTTGGTTAATTGCAACAGTCTTGCGACTCCTGAAACTATCCAGTCGCTCTACCCCACGTAGTATACAAAGAGGCTATACCTAGATATATCTCGGGGAGAACCAGCTATCTCCGGGTTCGATAGGCATATTACCCCTAACCACAAGTCATCTCACGCCATTTCACCGACGACGAGTTCGGGCCTCCACCAGCCTTTCGGCTAGCTTCACCCTGCTCATGGTTAGCTCACCCGGTTTCGGGTTGACCGCATAGAATAAATTCGCCCTATTCAGGCTCGCTTTCACTGTGCCTCCCTCCCATAAGGAGTTAAGCCACTCTATGCAGTCACTCGCTGACTCATTCTTCAATAGGCACGACATCACCCTCCGAAATCGGAGGGCTCTGTCTGTTTGTTAGCTAACGGTTTCAGGTACTATTTCACACCCCTCCCGGGGTTCTTTTCACCTTTCCCTCACGGTACTAGTTCACTATCGGTCAGTTTAAGTATTTAGTCTTGGATCGTGACCGACCCAGCTTCCCACAAGGTTTGCCGTGCCTCGTGGTACTTGGAAGATCCACCAGAGTAAAGTTTCATTGTGCATACAGGTCTCTCACCTTCTGTGGCCCGCCGTTCCATACGGTTCTGCTATAAAACTCTACATTCCTACTGTGGCTCCGCAACACCAGATCCGAAGACCTGGTTTAGACTGTTCCGGTTTCGCTCGCCGCTACTCACGGAATCTCATATGATTTCTTTTCCTCCTGGTACTTAGATGTTTCAGTTCCCAGGGTTCCCTTAATGTCTTGCGACAAAAAACTCCGATTTACATCGGAGTGGGTTGCCCCATTCGGAAACCAACGGATAATAACGCCTGTTGAAGGGCTTACCGTTGATATCGCGCTTATACACGCGTCCTTCGTCGGCTTAAACTGCCAAGGCATCCGCCATTAGCTTTAGTGTTTCCCATCTCTTTCGTTTGTCTAATTCTCTTGTTTGTCCTTTGCTGTTAAAAATACAAACCTACACTTTTTTTCTTGACATACAGACCCAAATTGTCAAAGTTCTCTAATATCAGTCGTTAGCTCTCAGTTCCCAGATGTCAGATTATCTGAATACTAATAACTAACTCTGTGGACCTAAGGGGATTTGAACCCCTAACCTTCGGAATGCAAATCCGACGCTCAAGCCAATTGAGCTATAGGCCCAAATCACCCAAAAGAAAAAAAGAGCAACACTTAATATCTAAGCACACTTACCTAATTGGTTTGATGAAGGCTGTTAGGAGAGCAAGTTGTGTGCTTCCAATGGTGCCTTTAGATTCGAATAAATATCATTCGTAACTAGAATGATATCACAGCATAAAAAATGTGTCAATGGGTATTTTGTCTATTTTACTGCTTGTAATCTACGCTTTCTTATATGTATATTGATAGTATATGAAAAACAAATATATTGTATGGTTTGAAGAGGTTAGTAAGGATGATGTTGGCCTTGTTGGAGGAAAGGGTGCAAATTTAGGTGAAATGACCCGTGCACATTTACCTATTCCCTATGGTTTTGTCGTATCTTCTCACGCATATTTTCATTTTATTAGTGCGGCTAAACTGCAAAAAAAAATTCAGGATATCATCTCAATTGTCAATTTTGAAAGTCCACGCGAGCTTTCACAAGCTGCCGAGCATGTTCGCAGTCTAATTCTCAATGCCCCAGTGCCTGATTCCTTAACAAATGAAATTCTTCATTTTTATGACAATCTCGTCGAAAAAGAAGAGCGGTATTTTTCAGCAGACGGAAGTGTAGTAAAACATGCGCTAAAACGTCTTAAGTCTCTCTATTCGCATCCTTTAGTCGCAGTTCGCTCATCTGCCACAGCGGAAGATTTGCCTACAGCTTCGTTTGCCGGTCAACAAGACACATACTTAAACGTAAAAGGAGACTCGCAGTTGCTAAAGTATGTCAAAAAGTGCTGGGCGTCGTTGTTTACTGAGCGGGCTATGTACTACCGCCACACGCAAGGTTTTGATCATTTTAAGGTAGGTCTTGCTGCAGTGGTTCAACGTATGGTTCAGTCAGATAAATCTGGCATAGCCTTTAGTATAGACCCGGTCACCAACGATAAAACAAAAATAGTCATCGAAGCTATATATGGATTAGGGGAATATATTGTGCAAGGAAAGGTAACTCCGGACCATTATGAAGTAGACAAACGTTCTTTTGTCATAACAAATACGTTAACAAACTATCAAAACGTAAAATTTGTTCGCGCAAGCTCGGGTAATAAAGAAATTAAACTTGGAAAAAAAGAGGGTTCCTCTCAAAAATTAACCCCGAATGAAATCACCAGTGTCGCGCTTCTGGTAAAAGACATAGAGAATCATTACTACTTTCCGCAAGATATAGAATGGGCTATTGAAGACGGAAGGGTTTTTATCGTACAATCCCGTCCTATTACTACTATCAAGTCGGTTTCTACAAAAAAAACTGCCGATGTAACATCGAATTGTGAAATACTGGTTACCGGCGCGCCTGCATCTCCTGGTATCGGTATTGGACCAGTAACGATTATTAAATCACCGAACGAGATTGAAAAAGTTAAAAAAGGTGACGTTTTAGTAGCCCCACAAACAAATCCTGACTACGTACCTGCAATGAAACGTGCAGTGGCCATAGTAACTGAAAAAGGAGGTCGCACATCACATGCGGCAATAGTATCGCGTGAACTGGGGATTCCTGCGGTGGTAGGCGCAGAACATGCTACGCATATCCTAAAAAATGTATCAACCGTGTCGGTAAACGGTGCGACTGGTGAGGTATATAAAGGTAGTATTCTTAGCTCGATTCATAAATATGAGCTTGAACTCGATAAAAAGAAAAAGGAAGCTCCTCGGTATAAAACAGTAACCAAGGTTTATACCAATTTAGCCGAGCCAGAAAAAGCACTCGAAGTATCTAAACTTGATACAGACGGCATCGGCCTATTACGCGCAGAGTTCATGATTGCAGAAATCGGTACCCATCCGAAAGATTTTATAAAAAACAAAAAAGAACATATTTATGTTGAAAAACTAACAAATAGTCTTTTAAAGTTTGTAAAACCGTTTTCACCACGAAAAGTTGTATATCGTGCAACAGACTTTAAAACGAATGAGTATAGACACCTGAAGGGTGGCTCACATTACGAGCCCCATGAAGAAAACCCAATGATCGGGTATAGAGGCGCTTCGCGATACATAAATGATCCATATGAGTTTTATCTGGAACTGAAAGCAATCAAACGGATTTGGGAGATGGGTTATAAGAATTTACATCTTATGATACCCTTTGTTCGTGTTCCTTGGGAATTGGTAAAGATAAAAGAACTCGTACGTGCGTCGGGCCTTCTTGATTACCCAGAATTTAAACTCTGGATTATGGTGGAAGTGCCATATTGTGCACTTAATCTTGAAGAATTTCTGAAAGTGGGCATAGATGGTGTCTCAATCGGAACGAATGATCTTACCATGATGTTATTAGGGGTTGATCGGGATAACGAGCATGTTGCCAATATCTATGATGAGCGAAATCCGATGGTGGTTCAGGTATTGGAGTATATAGTCTCAACTGCAGTAAAATATGGAGTTACTGCATCAATTTGTGGTCAAGCAGCTTCTGATTTTCCAGAAATAGTTGAGCGTTTAGTTAAAGCAGGGATAACAAGCGTTTCTGTTAATCCAGATGCTGTGTCACGTACTCGTGAACTTATCCATACCATAGAAAAAAAACATTTTGAGAATCTTAAAAAGTAGTTGTCAACTATGCGAAAGATTGAATCGATACATGCATACGAAATTGTTGACTCGAGAGGGTATCCTACCATAGAGGCAGAGGCTGTATTGGACAATGGCATTAAAGTAATCACATCTGTCCCGGAAACTCACGCACAGTTTCCCAACGAGCCAACCGATATTCGCGATGAAGATGTCAATCGCTTTAACGGCAGAGGCGTGTTGCATGCAGTTTCGTACATTAACGATTTAATCGCTCCAAAACTAAAAGGTGTATCCCCTTCCAAAATTTTTGAGATTGATGATTGGCTTCTGAAGGCAGATGGAACAAAAAATAAAAGTCGTCTTGGAGTGAATACACTGCTTACCGTGTCCCAGTTAGTTACCATGGCTGGTGCAGTTGAGGCAGAATTACCGCTTTTCAAATATATAAATTCACTTTATACATCTAAACACAAAGAAGACATTAGTATCGATAAGATACCCACCCCAATTTTTAATATGATAAACGGGGGTCGTCATGCGAATACTCCCATGAATTTTCAAGAGTTTCAGATAATTCCCTCATCATCCTTTACATTCGGCACTTCTTATCAAAAATCTATTGAAATTTTTAACGAGCTTAAAAAAGTTTTGGAGTACCGCAATGCGACAACGGCAGTTGGTGAGGAAGGTGGTTTTAGCCCAAACTTAACTACAAACCAAGATGCATTGGAAATTCTTGTTGAAACTATTAATCAGCTTAAAATGAAGCCTGGCTTAGATATGTTCTTAGGCATCGATCTTGCCTCTTCTTATTTTTCAAAGAACGGGCTGTATACGATACGGGATAAAGCACATGCACTAAAAAGTAATGAGTATACCGAATTTGTAAAGTCATTATTATCAACATACTCAATATTAGTTCTCGAAGATCCGTTTGATTCAGAGGACTGGTCAAGTTGGAAAAAACTCACCACATCTACAGGCTCTACTGTTTACACTGTCGGCGACGAACTCGTACGCATGTCTAGAGAACGGTTAGAGTATGCGATTAGGGAAGAGGCTTGCACAAGTATTCTCATAAAGCCAAATCAAAGCGGTACTATTACAGAAGTATTTGACATTGTCCATACAGCACGTGAAAACTCTATCTCATATATCGTAGCAGGAAGAGGATCAGAGACAAACTGTCATTTTATTGCCGATCTTGCAGTGGGACTACAGTCAGAATTTGTTAAATTTGGAGCACCTACCCGAGGAGAGCGTGTTGCAAAATATAATAGACTTTGGAAGATAGAACGCGATGAATTAAAAATAAGTTGATCAACCAGTTTTGCAATTGTAGGATACTGTTCAGCTAAAAGTGCAGAAGTTTTGATTTCATTACTTACACTACTTTGTCTTGATCTTCCTGATTTCTTAATCCGGAAAATCTGAAGCTGTCTGCTAACGCACTCTTATTGATTTCGGCGCTTTGGATATATGTTTTAACAACTTGTATCCACTGAGGAGATACTCCTTCGGTCGTTGCTAATTTCCCAAGAGTTTCAGGTTCATCATATCTTAGTACCCAGTTTACATCTAAAATAATTAGTGCATGCGCTAAAGCACCCAACGTTTCAACATGTTAGTCTAATTGCTGAGTATTGATTAAACCGTCAACGAGTTTTGGGAGTCTGCTTATTGGCACAACCCCTACATAACCATCAATGCCAAAATGCTGAGGGCCTTTTTGCGAGGGATACACATTAATGCATTAAAAATGCACATGCTTGAGAGAGTCGCCAAACATAGCATCAATTACTATCTGGGATTCTAATGAGCGTGTTAAAGCTTCAGATTGCTGTTGTGGCCCTGTAGAGTTTTCGTGAGTGAAAATTGCCTATAATCCGCTTTCTGCTTCACCCTGAAGAGCTGACATTGCTGTATTCATATAGAGTTGGACACGTCCGTCTTCATATACCATATTAATTATGGCTCGTATGACTGGCATTTGTGCTCCAATACTGTGAGAATCTTTATGTTTTTCAACTGTTCAAGTTGCCAAATGAAAGCTTGTTTTAACAGATTTCCTGCTACGTCATTACGGGGCATATCCCTCGTGGTCTCTTTTACGTTATATAATACATTTGTTAGTAAATACGAGAGTCCGACTTCTGCAATCTTCTTAACATAAGATCCTTGTAAATCTCTGGAACACTACGATTGCAAAAAACTCCAGTAAGCCCCTCATAACAGCCCATTCTATTACTAAAATGTTGTAGAACTTCAATCTGTCTTTTCACAGATTTTGATGTTATTTATGGAAGATCCGGGGGTTGAACAGACGATTTAAACGAATAGTGCTGTACGATTTCTGTAAGCGAGCAATAGTATTAAAGAGGTAAAAATATCGCATCAAATGCACTTTTTGCTCTTTTTTTAAATCTTATTTCTTTGAAAATAACCCCACTCATAGTCCATAGTATATCTTGTTTCAAGTTTCATCTGATGCCACCTATGCTATACTGTTTTCATGATTGCGTATATAAAAGGTGTCATTATCCATATTTCGGGTAATAGTGTTATTGTAAACACCACTACAGGAATTGGCTATGAGCTATTTGTTACACCGTTCGCGCTTCGTGAAAAACAATTAGATGATGAAATATCTTTATTCACGTACCTTCAGGTCCGAGATGATGCTCATATATTATTTGGCTTTGCAAACCTCGATGAAAAACAGTTTTTCACACTCCTTCTTTCCGTTGCTGGTGTTGGTCCAAAAACTGCTTTTAGCATTGTTTCTCATATCTCTTTTGAAGAAGCGATTGCAGCGGTACGCACTCAAAATGTTACTGCTTTTTCTACCATAAGTGGTATCGGTAAAAAAACAGCAATGAAAATTATGCTTGAGTTATCACAAAAATTTAAAGAGAATTTTTCTTTCACACAAACAAAGTCACCAGAAGATCAAACCGCACTTGAAGCTCTCATTGAACTTGGCTACAAACGCCAGGAGGCTATGAGTCTCCTTGCAAAACTAGATAAAAAACTTTCCCTCGAAGAAAAAATTCAGGCAGTACTTCGCTTAACTCATTAAAATAACTATGCAGACATTCGTACTGAGTATTGGGGGTAAAATAATACAAGTTGCGATTGAGCAGGGTGGCAACCCCTTTTATCATACGGAGTTTATTTCTATTCTTAAAACGCAGTATGATGGTTTCATTCTCAAAAACCACACGCTCCTCGTGGACTTTACAATACGTATTAAAAAATACGACTCTGTAAAATTTATTTCCAAAAGGCTAAACCTCTCAAATGAGGTTTTTTTAACACCTGTTGCTACCTGGAACTTGAAACAGAAATATGTAGAAATTCCATTCTATATCAGTCGCGCACAGTTTGAGGTTGTACTTAGAACAATCCTTATGCACTTCCCCGCGAAAAATAAGTATTTGTTCCTTCATGCATCATCGGTGCTCTATAAAGGTGCCGTTCACGTGTTTTTCGCTCTACCGGGCGGTGGAAAATCAACTATTGCTCATCAATTAAGTCAATCCAAAGAAATTGTTCAATTTTCAGACGATCTTTGCCTGGTTGGTTTTAATATTAAAAAGATAAGAGCATACCATCATCCGTTTATCGAAACAAACTGGTCATATTCACGCACTTACAGGGACTTTCCTTTGTCTTGTTGTTATATTATTGACAAGGGGGAAAAATTTTCTTCTATGCCAATACTTTCAAAGATGGAAACTCTTGAGGTGTTATTACAACAATCAATTTCGAAAAACGAGCAGTTTTCAAAACAGGAGCTTTCTCAAATTGAGACTCTTCACACAGTGATCCCTTTTAAAAAAATATTGTTCACCTTAAATACAAAAGAAACAATTAAAGGTTTCCTACGTATTAACGCGCGACTCTAAATACTGCATATTGATCGTTGTAATACTGCAACTGAAAATAGGGAGTCGTTTGTGTTACAAGCACATCACATAATTTTTTATTCGACTCGACTGGATAAAAGGGACTAACATTGCACGTGTTTGATTCGCACATACTTCTGTCAAGAATTAAATGAGTAGTTTTATAGTTTGATAAAGTTGCATGATACTTTTTACTATCCGTAAATCCATATACACCATATACATCTTTATTTGCGTTATGCGAATACTTTGTTTCATAAAAAACTGGATTAACAATGGAAAAGCGTGAGTCAGCAAGTAACTGCGAAGTAATTTCCATGGGTCCCGCAAAGACAGCATTTGTATGCTCAGATGATATGAGCCATTGCACGGCATTATGTTTGGATAATGTTGGCACAGAGTACTTTAGTATGGTCTGCGTTATAAGCATAACTCCCAGTGCAAAAATTGAACATATAAAACCCACTCTCCTATTCCCGAATTTGAGTAATATGATTCCTATTAGTGGTATATATAAAATATAAAACCGCGATGCTATGCTCACGAATAACCCGAAGAGGACTATTACCCCTACTAAAAAAGACGCTCCCCTTTTGCAATTTTAATATGTGTGTAAGCGAGAATTATAACGGTAATTATTGCTAACACTACATACATCCCCAGTAGCATAAAATCTTTAGGTGGTTGAAAATACAAACCAGAACAGTTTTTATACAATACTGAGTCGAACGTGTTGGTTCCGAG
>CAZLSE010000039.1:0-986 GCA_964562055.1 uncultured Gammaproteobacteria bacterium | reverse complement strand
CGCTTATCATAAAGTTTCGTATTGCATCGACGTTAAAGGATATTGCCCACATTCGTAACGACAAAAAGATAACTCCCAAAAGGGAGATTATCCCTATGCTTATTTTTAAGATTCGCATAAAAGATAATAGGGTAAGAATACCTAACATTCCCATTATTATAAATTGAGAGAACTGCCATGTTCCAAGACTAACAATAACTGCAAGAATACAATACAGTACTGTGTTATTTTTGTGCTGGGAACCATTTGTTATTTCAGAAATATACAAAACACTGATTAGTAACGGGAATAGTGCAAGATTTTCACGCATTCCAATCTTTAAAAACCGGTCATTTATAAGCAGAAAAAATAGCATATAGAAAAAAACTGCAGAATTCTTGCGTTTGCTATATATTACGTACCCTAAAAAATATGCACTTATACTGATAAATAAGAATGTTGCTAGGATATTAAAAAGAAGAGGATCCAGATAATAAAAGTTTGAAACATTTCTATACATAATTCCTACAATAATCTCAAAGAGTATTGGAAGGGTTAATAATGAGTTGAGGGGGTTGGTTACTTGAATACGTGAATCGCTTACAATGGTGCTAATATAATCAACTAGTGAACTGCTTTGTGTTAACCGCAAAAAATACGAATAGTAAAAAGCACCTTCAGCATTCAGATGTGACAATGAAATCTCCTTATAGAAAAGCAGGTATTTTTCCCAGAGTAGATAAGCAGTACATGTAACAGTGAATAAAACGAAAATTGCTTTTAATACAATGTGCATGTATGATAAAACTATACCACTTACTTTACAGTTTAAATATGAAAAAAACTATTATTACGATTTTAATTTCGGTAGGCGTAACCCTTCTTTACGGCCGATTACAAACCAATAATTTTATTCCCAAATATACGTCTAACTCTTTTATTGAATGGTTAGACAACAAGTTACAACCCTGTGATGTTGTTACATCACTGACCATCACTGAGGAAAT
>CAZLSE010000038.1:0-16564 GCA_964562055.1 uncultured Gammaproteobacteria bacterium | reverse complement strand
CAGTCTCCCTGCCGACCTCATTGCCGAGTGGACTGAAACCGCTCGTGACCTTGGCATCGAAAATGAAATCCAGCGGCAGATTGATTCCCACGAGAGCAACCTCGTTCGGGAGCGGGAGTATCAGGCTCACCGCGCCGCTGAAGCGGCTCGCCTTGCCGCCGAAAAAACCGCTCGTGAATCCGAGTACGGCTGGATCATCAACTACGCTGGCAACAACGATTTCCTCTGTGATCTTCAGCGGAATTATGCGAAGTGGGGCAAGTTGACTCCGGTGCAGATTGCTCGTGGCAAGGAAGTTCTTGAGCGAGAACTCAATCCTCCTCCTGCTACTGAATCTGAAGAACTGAAAACCATGCTGGACGCGCTGGTCGCCAAGTCTCCCAACAACACGTTCTACCGGTCGGTGCGCAACCAGTATATCGAGAAGGGTTCGCTTTCTCCCAAGCAGATTTACTGCATCCGCCGCTCCTATAATAAGGAGATTGCATAATATGGAAGACACCCGAGAATTCGAACGGTTGATGAGAACACAGATTCTCGTCAATCTCCCTACGGGGATAAGCAAACCCTGTATCGTTGTCGATGACGACATGACCCGCGATGGGGCTTGGTTTGCCTTTTTCTTGAACGACACTGACAGAAGTATTATCGAGGAACACATCTTCTCGATGAAGACAGGAGAACCGATATGAAGAAGGGCTATAAGATGTCAGACGAAGAAAAGGCTAAAAAATCAGAACGAATGAAAAAATTTTGGTCTAACCCTGAAGCCAGAGCTAATCTATCTGCTACGTTGAAAAAAAAATATTCTACGTCTGAAGAAAAAGAGAAAATATCAGCCAGAATGAAAAAAGTATGCTCTTCACCTGAAGTGAGGGCAAGGCATTCTATAGCAACAAAAAAATTTTGGTCAAACCCTGAAAACAAAACAAAACAATCCGCCAAAATAAAGGAAGGATGTTCTACACCTGAAGTTCAAGCAAAAAAATCAGCACTGGGGAAAAGAACCATGGAATCTTATGAGGCTAAATTAAGACAATCTGTTATGATGAAAAAAAAGATGTCAACACCTGAAGCTAAAGAAAGATTTTCAGAACGAATGACAGGTCGAGTAAAATCGGAAAATGAAATTGAACTTATGATTTCGCGCCGCAATCAAAAAATAATTTGCTTGGATACTGGTGTAGTCTACAAAAACCAAGCAGAAGTTGCTCGTGTTTTTAATGTTTGCAGTGAGACTATTAAAAATTCTATAGATAAAAAAAGACCTTGTTTGGCAGGTTCTTTTGCCCGTTTAGTAGAATATATGGAAGAGCAGAATGCGAGGAAGGCATCATGAAAAAGAAACAGCATAAGGAAATGGAACTCCCTTCTTTCAGAGCATCTGTTTCCAGATTGGAAAAAATTGTTTTAGGATATGTCCCGGAAGATGAAGGCAAAGTGCAAAAGGATATTCAGCACGAACTCAAGGTGGAAGGAGTATACAAATGATCAAGAACCTGCTTGACTGGCTTTGCAATCATGGTATACATTTCTGGAAATCTGACTCGAACCCATACCGTCGCACTTGCCGACATTGCGGCAAGAGCCAATGCTTCTATGTTCCCTCATGGGACTACTGGGCTTTCGACAAGAACGGAGATTTCGCCTACAATGAAAAGGGCGAAGCATTGTGCAGACCGCACAACAACAAGAATGGGTGGTGGGAATGACAGACTTAATGGAAGAGGCTCGCAAACAATATTTCGAACTCAAGAAAACATATGAAGAAAATGAAGAGTTGCGTCGAAGAATTGGCGAACCAATACCTCCGCGTCCGAAAGCCTTCCTCCATTTACAGAGCATCTTCGAGCCGAATTTGAGCGATGAACTTCTCACCGAGAACAATGAAGTTCCGGGGAACAAAAACTATCTGAGAAGGAATCTGAAATGGTTATAATAATTGCGATTCTTTTAGTCATATATTCTGCTGGGCTGTTGCTTTCGCACAACTTCTCGTCGGAATTAACTTTTTATTTTGGATGGATAACTGGAATTTTATCCGCTGGCGTTATCGCCTTGTTTATGCGGGCAAGCATTAAAAGAAACGAGACTAAAAATGTCGAA
Organism: uncultured Gammaproteobacteria bacterium; assembly: GCA_964562055.1. Taxonomy (GTDB): domain Bacteria; phylum Patescibacteriota; class Microgenomatia; order UBA1406; family GWC2-37-13; genus JAKBEU01. The sequence continues at coordinate 14,458 of CAZLSE010000038.1, read as the reverse complement.
GATAAACAAACTCCTTGATATCCACAGCCAAATACGTCCCCACATTTTAAAAACAAAGTCTCAATTTCTTTCCTCCTTCATCAACCCGGAGCAGTTTCGGGCTGAATTGATTTTTTGTCTTTGCACCCCGCAATCGAACGCCAAACGCGCTTGGGAATCAACGCTCGAAATCATGGATAAACGACTCTATTCCTCTATACCCAAGATGGCAAAACTTTTGGGCGAAAATGGAGTTAGGTTTAAAAACAACAAAGCCGTAGCAATATATGAGGCAAATAAAAACTTTAAGAACATTTTTTCTTTCGTCCATAGCCATCGATCTGAAGAGCAAAGGGTTCTTCGCAATAGCCTATCGGAACTTATAAAAGGATATGGGCTTAAAGAGTCAAGTCATTTCCTTCGTAATATAGGGCACGGTAATGACATTTGTATTTTAGACCGCCACATCATGCGATGCTTGGTTGAATATGATGTCATATCAGAAATCCCACAAACCTTGACCAAGAAAACCTATTTGTCTATTGAACAACAAATGCTCGCGTTCTCAAAGCAAATCAAGATTTCTCCTGATGATCTTGATTTTGTTTTTTGGTATCATCAGAATGGAGAAATTTTTAAATAACCTCATAAGATAAGTGCATGAGATTAACCAAATATCAAAAACGCCAAGGCATAACCGATGTTTTCTTGGGACAAGTGTTGTGCGCAGATGACGTATATTTATCAATTGCATCAGAGGAATTGGATAACGATAATTTCTACAATGATATTGAAATCAGAGAAACGCCAGAAGATTCCACAAGAATAATGTTGTCTGTGGGTGTAGAACAGGAATTGGATGAAGATGATTATGGTGGATTTATTGAAGAAAACTTCAGCATAATGATCACCCTAAGCTCTATGAACGGTGTTTTCACAACATATTCTGATGTTGACTCTTCGCACGTTTATACCGGTTGCGGAGAATTGCTTGAAGCCTATCTTGAGCCACTTCTTCCGGGATTCACCAAAACAGAATACAGCAGTCTTTCATTTGAAAAATCAACTCGTAATATTGATGTAGCAATCAATGATACGAAAAAACTCTATACTACTTGTTCAAATCTGAAGGTAACAAAAGAAAAAGTTGTTAAGTTGGAACAGGAAGAGGAATAAATCATGTCTCAAGATTTTCAGCCAATGGGAAAGAAACGGTGCTATGCTTGTATTCAATGGGAAGGCACCAGAATTATAGAACTTGACAAAAATGGGAAAAAAGTAATAAAGGTAGATGTTGGCTCAGAAGGGTACTGCGCGGTTCATCATTGCAAAATGCGCGGCAGTAAATTCTGTGACCAGTTTTTCCCACTCAAGTAATTGCATTTTTAGATTTTGCTGATATACTAAGCATAATTGAGGGTATATGGCAATGTCAAACGAATTTGAAACAAAATGTTTCTCTATCAATAAGTCTTGGGAACAAGTCAAACAAATAAAATTAGAATATCTCTTTGAAAATGATATAGACGCAAATACATACATAAAGAATCGAATGGAGCAACTTGCTGTTGATGCTTTAACTAGACATGGAATGTATGAACCGATTGATTCGAAAATCATACTTCCGATGTTTATGGATAAGGTAATGCCATGGGTTTTGAACGATCCTATGTGTCCCATAACTGAAATCAGGTTGCAGACAGGAGTTCAATTTGACACATTTAATCATATAATATATATTTTATATAAATCGGTATGGAATCCGTTTGATTACATGAAAATATCAATATCGATTGGGAGTTAATAATGGCTGAAAAATGGATTACACTTTTACATAATGGAGTATTGTTCCCTCCTGAATATGAATATCAAAATTATCCTGTGTTTGTTTGCGGCAAGGAATATAGACTTTCTGCGCCCGCTGAAGAAGTTGCCGTCATGTGGGCACAGAAACTGGAAACTCCATATGTAAAAGACAAAGTGTTCCAGAAGAATTTTTGGATGGATTTCAAGTTGCTTTTGCCGAAAGAATTACAGGAGACAAAGTTCCCTGATGACTGGGATTTAACCAAGATATATTTGCTTCTTCAGAAAAAGAAAGAAGAAAAAAAATTAAAAACCAAAGAGGAGCGTGAACTTGAAAAGAAAGAAAAAGATACCCTTAAAGATGCTTTCGGCTTTGCGACGATCAATGGCCAAAAAGTCCCGCTCGCCAATTATATGGTCGAACCACCGGGGCTTTTTATGGGGCGGGGCAAACACCCGTATCGAGGTCGAGTAAAGTCAAGGGTATATCCAGAGCAAATAACCCTCAATATGTCCAAGAATGCTCCGTATCCGCCCGCGCCAAAGGGGCATAAGTGGCTTCGTATAGTAGAAAACAAGAACGCTTTATGGACTGCCATGTGGGTTGATTCATTGACCGGAAAACAAAAGAGGGTTTTGTTTAGTCCGGTATCGTTTGTCAGACAGGGGGCGGATCAGAAGAAATTTTCAAAAGCCATTATCCTTGCCAAAAATTTTGATAAAGTGAATGCATTTATTGAAAAGAAATTGAAGAGTTCTGATCCGCTTACCCGCGAACTTGCCACCGCATGCAATATTATTGCCAAGTTGACCATCAGGGTCGGCGATGAAAAAGACGAAGATGAAGCCGACACTGTTGGCTGTACTACACTTCGTGTTGAGCATATTAAAATAGATGGCAACAATGTGGAATTTGATTTTCTCGGAAAGGATTCTGTTCGTTATCATAATATTGTATGGTTTGACCCATACATGATTGCCAACCTTAGAGAATTAATGCAAGGGAAGAAAAAGGGTGACATGATTTTCTCCCGAATCAATTCTCACGATGTCAACGAATTTTTATCAATTGTTATTCCCGGATTATCTGCCAAGCAGTTCCGAACGGCAACTGGTTCAACGTTGCTTGCTGAAGAATTGAAGCAGAGAATTATTCCAGAAGAATTAAAGGAAATTAAGAAGATTGAGGCATACAATGAAGCCAACTTGGAAGTGGCCTTAAAACTCAATCATCAGTCTGCTGTATCAGAAGCCTATGACAAGTCATTGAACAATATGAAGACCACATTGGATGAATTGAAAAAAGAACTTAAATCAATGCGGTCTGAACATGATTCAATTGAAGCAACCGAAAAGAAATCCCGTGATGAACGTATTGCATATGCAAAAGAAAAATATTCCGGTGATAGACAAAAGGAATCCATCAGGCGGGCAAAAGACACAAAAACATGGAAAAGGCTGAAAAACGGCTTGAGCGAATTAAGGAGCGAGTGGAAACTCTTGCCACCAAAATAAAGATGAAAGAGCGAACAAAGGGTGTTGCGCTCGGAACTTCCAAAACTAATTATTCTGATCCGCGAATCGGTATTTCATGGTGCAAGAAAAATGGTGTACCTGTCGAACGATTGTATACTAAGACCTTGTTGGAAAAATTTTCGTGGGCGCAAGATGTAGACCCAGACTTTTATGAAAAATATCCAGAGGTAGATTGATTTTCAACCGGACAATCTGTCCGGTTTTTTATTTTTAGAATAAGATACTTGTATGGTAATAGAAGGTAAAAATGTTGAAGATATCGCCTCATCAGCAAAAATTGGGGAATACTTTATTTATTATAATATCTTCAAGGGTTCATCATATTGGATTTTGTACCAGATAACAGGTTTTGAGGAGTCCCAATATACAGAGCCAAAACATATTCATTGGATACTGTCAAAATGTATTGGTTCATCAACCAAAAGTGCTAATGTTAATGCCGTATCTGGAAAGATATATAAACTTTCCATTAAAGATGCACGGGTTGGATACCGCACATTTTTATTTAGAAATAACAGATTATTACTTAAAAAGATATTAGGAGAGCCAACAAATGGATATACTTAATGAAGCAAGCAATAGCCAAGTTATTACGCGATTTATAACAAAAGATTATCCCAAAAAGGGAAGTCTTAATTCAAACAATTGCCACTTGGAACGAGATGTCCATGGTTGGGTCTTTATCAATTATTCGACACCAATCGCTTTTGTTGGAGATAAGCAACCGGATTTGTTGATCCTTAATGCAGATAAATATTCTGTTACAACCAGCGGAATTCAATCTGAGTTAAGATCAACTGCAAGACAAAACGGGATGGAGATTTATCAGGGAGATATTGATACCGTTAGAAGTGCAATAAACAATGGAGTTACAGCACAAATATTTGAAGATGAAGACTTAACATCGCTTCAGCGATCATGCTTCCCAATAATTTTTGTATCGGCAAGAAAGAAGAATATTGAATGGTATTTATTTGAATCAATTCGAGATAAAATAGAAATGATTCGTAAATATAGGTCCATATGAAAAAACTGGATTTAAGCAAGTATACTCCAAACACCTACTATTCTTTTGAATATGCTAAAAAAGATGATTTTGCACTCGTACTTGTTGATACCATTGAATCTAGTTGTGTCACCTCACATTTATTTTTTAGAACTGATGAAGGCACAGCAGTAGCACATTTTGATTATAGCGAATTAAAAAATAGAGGGCATTTGATTTATTCCTCAGTAATAAAACAGGCATCACAATCTGATTTTAGAAGATGTATAGTTGAATTATTTACTGCAATACAGGTTAAAACATATAAAGGAATATAATGCCACGATATATAGTAGAATTTTTTGACCATCCTACAAAAACAAAGATGATTGAATATGCCCAAGGTTATGATGAAGTTGATGCGGCGTTATCCGTACTTGACGAGGCTCCACCTAGATATCCTAAAATGAACATTGGGGATATTAGAGAATTAAGCCTCAAAAACAATCTACAATTTATTGGAATAATGGTTGATACTTTTATGGCTCATGAGCATAAGATAAATGTGGTGAAGAAGATGGAGGCTAAAACAGGAGAAAGGCATGAAATTTCAAAAAGCACTAAAAGAAGCAATCATAAAAAATCGAGAAAGCGCCAAAAGGCTCGATGAAGAAAAACTATCTGTAATTTTACGAGATTGGCCAAAACTCGTATCATATCAATATAATGCAACAAATCTTCCGCCAACCCCTGAATATGAAGAGCAACGTGCCGCCAATCAGAAAATGTTGACCGGTACATTTCGAGAAATATCTTTGGATAACGGAGCCAAATGGACCGGAGATTTCAAAACAGATGTTTTAACTAAAATCAATAGCCAGACATATGCTTATCCACCAACAGAAGCAAAAGTAGATAACGAGAGTAAGTCGATTTATATTCCTTGGGCAAAAAAATGGATTAATTACATCACTGATCCGTCGGCAAAATTGCTTTATAAAAAAATTATGGAAGTAGGTGCGGCACAAACGCCTAAACCTGCCACACAAGGCGCCGTTGCTCCCGCTGTTCAGGGAGACCGCCTACAAGCCATGGCTGGTGCAACAGCAGAACCAGCGGCACCAACCGCTTAATAAAAAAGCCGCTCTCGCGGCTTTTTTTATTTGGCAAACCTCGCCCGAAACAAGTCCCAGTAAAAGACAGGCTTGAAGAAGTACGCCGCGATATGGTTGGCAGACCCGAACGGAAGGTTGAGTTCCATCATGTTGCGGTCGCCGTAGTCTGCAAACTCTCGACAGAAATCCTTCATGTTGATAAGTACATTGAGGAATTTGGTAGAATCGTAAGAGCCGATTTCCTTGCGGATATTGGCTTCTATTCCCTTGTATTCCTGCTCAAACTCAATCCCGCTGATATGGGTAGGACGCTTCAATATCAACTCTTCCCTATGGAGTTGTTTGTCCAGAAACTTTTTCCCCTTGCTGGCAAGACGAAGAACGAAGGACTCTCCAAGCAGTTCAGCGTTGTGAATCACCTTGGAAGCAAGCCGAGCCGCGACATGCTCGAACATGGAGTGCTTGTAGGGCTTTATCGAGTTGGTCGATGGCATCTCTTCTATTTCTGCCACCAGATCATTCAGTTCCTTGTTCGACAGCATAAATGCCTCCCCACCACGAGATAAGTATAGCATATACAACAAAATAAAGCAAATATTTTAATGATTTATTATGTATGTATGTACTTATATAAGTCATTGTGCCACCAGCAATTAGTCACTTTTCATTTGAAGAAATCAAAATATCTGATATACTCTCATTATGGAACAGAAAACGATTGAGATATGTTTCGTTCGGGACAAGAAACAGAATCTCGTAAAAATGTGCCGAAGTCCTGAATACAATTATATCTTCAACCTTGCCACGGGATATTTTCTCCGCTGGGGCAAGACTGAAGCGGATGACCCAGAACTCGCGCCCGGACCGGAGATTCTGGACATTGAAATCACGACCATTTGCGCCAATGGATGCCCCTTCTGCTATAAGGGAAATACCGGAACTGGCACCAACATGTCGTTTGAAACCTTCAAAACCATACTCGACAAGTTCCCGCCGACTTTGACGCAGTTGGCATTCGGCGCTGATGCTCATGCAACTTCCAATCCCGATCTGTGGAAGATGGCAGAATATGCCCGGAGCAAATTTGTCATCCCCAATATTACGGTCGCCGATATTTCCGATGAAACGGCTGACAAATTGGTTCGCGTGATGGGAGCAGTTGCCGTTTCAAGGTATGCCAATAAAAACCCGTGCTATAATTCCATCAAGAAGTTGACGGATCGTGGCATGAAGCAAGTCAATATTCACAATATGATTTGCGAAGAGACCTTTGACCAGACCATGGAAACCATCCATGATATGAAGAATGATCCACGGCTTTCCAAAATGAATGCTCTTGTTATGCTGTCACTCAAGCGCAAGGGTCGTGGAGAGCATGGGTTTACTCCTTTGTCACAGAAGCGATTTAGTGCTTTGGTCAACGAAGCGGTGAATGCTGGCATCAACTATGGATTTGATTCTTGCGGTTCATCCAAATTCTTAAGTTATTTGGAGACAGAAAATCCGATTCACCGGAAGCAGTTGGAAATGTCTGTTGAACCGTGCGAATCGGGATTGTTTTCAACTTATGTCAACGTGGACGGAATTTACACTGCGTGTTCTTTTTGTGAAAATACTCCATTTTGGGAGGAAGGCATTGACATAAAAACCATAACCAATTTCACAAAAGAAGTGTGGTTCTCTCCGAAGGTCGTGGAGTGGCGAAAACTTCTACTTGAAAAAGGACGAAGTTGTCCCATTTATGAGGTGTAAAAATGAATCCTCGTTGTAGCAATGTGCAAGATAATACTACAGCGAGGATTCATATATGGTATGCAAAAAATGCGGAGTTGAATTTGAAAAGAAAGTCGGGAATCAAGAGTTTTGTTCTGCATCATGTCGAAACAAATATTGGTCAAACAAGTATTATGAAAAAAACAAACATACTATATTGGCAAACAATAAATCACCTGAATATAGAGCAAAAGAAAATGAACGTAAAAGAACAGATAAATATAGAGAATATCGCAATAGATTGAATAAAGAAAAACGTCGCAGTGATCCGGCCTATAGGCTCTTCAAAAACATGTCTGAACGACTAAAGCCATATTATGGACGTTTTATTTCCAAGTCCATTCTTGAATCGGCCCTTGGGTTTACTTTTGAACAAATGTGGGTGTTCTTATCTTCAAAAATACCTAAAGGATATTCAATTGACGATTATTTATCTGGTGTTTTGGAATTGGATCACATCATTCCTTTTTGTTGGTATATCAGCTTTGAGATTGGAGATGAAGAGTTTAAAAAGTGTTGGGATATTAGGAACCTAAGATTCTTAACTAAAGAAAAAAATCGAGAACGAGGCCGAAAACGGATTCCCCTGTTTCAAGAGATTATGACCTCTGGGTTACCAAAGGAAATATTTCCTTGCGGTATGGATGTTTTACTTATTTGATTTTTTCTTGACACTATGATATTTTATAGGCGGACTCGGAAGGGTTCGCCCTTTTTATTTGAAAATACGGTTGATTATGATATAATCTATCCATGGAAAACCAAAACAAAGAATTTGTAGATTCGGTAAAAGAGTTTTTTGGGAAAATTGGATCGGTAAAGAAAGTTTACCTGTCGTCCAATTCAGTTGTTACTATTCTATCCAACCCGGAGCGAATAGACAGATGTAGCCTATACGATGCAGAGCAAAAATTGTCTGCAAAGTATCCTGATAGAAAATTTGTGTTTTATTCGGCGGATGGCGAAGCGAATTATTCTAGTTATGAGGTAGTTTATGAAAAAAACTAATGTAGTATATGGCGCATATTTTTCGCTTAAGGAAATCGAGTCCTTATTCAATAAATTAGATGTTCTCGATAAAGTATATTCCGAAGAACATATTAATTGGTCATATGAATTATCCAGCAGATTGCAAAAAGATGATAATAGATTTACCCGCATCATTAAAGAATATCGGGAACCAAAATCTGAGATTTATATTTACGGTGTTGATATTTCCCGTATGAATGATGATGAAACGTGGGGCAAGTTCAAAGAAACAATCTCGTCATCTTTAACCAAGGCATTCAAAAAAGATATTTGTTGCTCTGTTCTTACCATAGATGAAGATGATGATTATTAAACACAAACAAGGTTTGCTTTTAGCATAGTTTGTAGAGAGGTACATATGTCTGCATGGACGCCTGACTGGTTTAATAAGGGTGTTAAGGTCTTACATAGCGGCAAAATTAAAACAGTCAAGGATTGGGTTTTTACGTCTGATGGAACGCACAACGGTGACATCATTTGCATCAAGTTTACTGATGGATCAGATTGCGAAGGCTGGCGAGATATTGAACGAGCAACGCCAGACAATATGTATGTTGCTGAATTGAAGGAGTTGAAATAATGGGATACTTAACGCCAATGCTGTTTCGAAACGATGATATTCATTTATTGAAAGAAGACCCTGAAGCACTTGATAAAATTTATTCCGCTTGCCAAAATACAAAGCCGGTTGATATGTCGCTTCAGGGCAACTTTAGGCGGAAGCCGTGGTGGGCATTCTGGAAGAAAAAGGAGTGGGGTTGTTCCTGCGGTGGTGCAATTGAATCTCTTGGAACCGCACATGCCGACCAGAAGCGTGTCATTGTTGTTTATGGCAACACTTGGTCAGATATTACGCATGAATATGTTATTCGCAAATTCGGCATACTGGGTGAAAAGCCTCGTATGGATGACATTATGCTTGATTACCTTGAATCGTGCGCCAACATCGCATACGACGATGCCAAGGATTTGAAGAAGTTTATTTCCGAATATCGCAAAGGACAAAAAAATGCGAATGCTAAATAAATATGATACGGGCAATAAAATAAATTTTTGGCTCGCTGAACTTGCTAGTGATGGAACCAAGGATATTAAATCGGTATCAATTACTAATGATAATGATGGATATATTCTTGCTGTAGTTTTATATGAACCAAAGGGAATGCAACCTGCGGGTTGAGAGGTGAACATGAAAAAAATCATTGTGTTTATTTTAATTGCGTTTTTGGCATCATGTTCGAATAGAATTGTCCCCGACAATTATCACGCCATGAATCCAATCAAGGCAATTCCCGGATTGACCGTTACCACTGTTCGATGGGATGGATTCACTTTTGGTAAAACGCATAGTGACTATTTGGCTTTAGTTGAAAAGCAATTCCCCAATGCTGTTGGCATTTATGTCGATTCAAATGCCAGCAATGTGTTTTATGTCTTTACAAACAACAAGGAATAGTCATGAAAACAGTAGCAGATTTTATTGAGTTTTTAAAGACACTTCCACAGGATCATGAACTGTTTGCGGATTATGAAAATTCCGATAATCCTGAAGATTGGAAATCAATTAACGAAACGCTTTCAGAAGGTGTTCGTATTGTTACAATTGATACTCGTGAACTTGATAAGGAATCCAAATCAAACCCGCGCAAGTGGGTTGTTCTCAATTTATATTAAGGAGTAAATATGAAAATTACTGTCATTGGATGCGGCAATGCCTTTTCCCACAATAATTATAACCAGTCGTTTCTTCTCGAAGAAAACAACAAGCGACTTCTCATTGACTGCGGCACTCGCACTCCCATTGCTCTTCACGATCAGGAAATTGACCTCAAGAGCATTGATGCCATCTACATCTCTCACGCGCACGGCGATCATTGCGGCGGGCTTGAAGAGGTGGCATTTACCCGCTACGACTGGTTGAACCATCCTCGTCATTATTCCGAGGGTAAATATGCTCCGAAACTTATTGCCAATAAAGTGCTTATGGATGAGCTTTGGAACTATACCCTCAAGGGTGGTCTTGACTCCATGGAGGGATTCGACTCAACCCTTGAGACCTTCTTCGAGACGGTGCCTGTCGAACCAAACAAGCCGTTCTACTGGGAAGGTTGGAAATTTGACCTCGTTCAGCAAGTTCACATCATGACTGGTTCAGTCATCAAAAACACCTTCGGTCTTTTCATGTCCAAGGAAGGACACAAGAAAGTTTTCTTCACCACCGACTGCCAGTATTTCCAGCCCAAGCAGGTAAAGGTTTTCTACGAGAACGCCGACATCATTTTTCAAGATGGCGAGTTTACTGGTGTGGATACGAAAGCCAAACTCTACAAGTTTGGATCAGGTGTTCATGCTTCCATCGCTGAACTTTTCGGATGGCCGAGCGCGAACGCCATGGTACTCAATCCCACATCGAAAGCAAAACTCTGGGTATCCCACTATCAGGATTTCGTGTCTCGCTATATTCCCAAACGACAGAGGAAACTCGTCAGCGATATTCTTGCGGTTGCCAAGACTACTGACCCAGTGGCTCGTCAGGCTCTTGAGCGAATTTGTAACGAGTTTGCAAAGTTCGAATCCAAGGATGGATTCGGGAATCTTTGCGATTGGGACGCTCTCGTGAAAGCCGAAGGGCTGGCGGGTATTGTTCGCGTCGGTCAGGAGTTTGAAGTATGACCATCACCAAGCAGGATGCGATTAAGACATTCCTTGAGAGCATCGGACTTGACAGTACAGTCGAATCTCAAATCCGCAGGTCACTTAGGGATGGGACGCCTATTCCTGATAACTGCCTTCCCGGACGGCATCTCATGAAATTTAAGGAGTATCACCCCGAAGAGTTTGAAGTGCTTTGTACTTGTACGGCGAAGGACTGGGAACACAGGGTATGACCTCTCTCGAACGATACGAAGAAATAATGGACCTAGAGTGGTTCAAGGAATATCTTCAGAAAAACCTTGAACCACTTTTGCGCCCAGAGATTGAGCGGTTTGTAGCCCTAGACTATCCAGTTGAAAGGCTACATCATACGCTTGGGCAATATCTTCGAAATGAATGGGGATTCTGGGGAGATAAAAAAACCGACCTCATCCTCTGGTTTAATAAAATTGGAATTTATCATCCTGATGACATGTCATCCATTTGCATTGAAACATATTATCGCATACTTAACAATAAAGAAATTAACCTTAATGAACAGGTTTTAAAATATAAAAAACATTGGGAAGAGCAGGGATTTAAGGACGGAATATATCAAAATGGATGATGTCATAAAACGAGTGTGTAAAAGATTCAATATTACGCTCAAAGACATCCGGGACAATGAAGAAGAAATGATTGCCAATTCCACCGGACGGCGAGAGGACTGGATTGAAAATTGTTTTATTATCGGCTCAAATGAAATACATATGGGATTTTATGACAATGAAGAAAAAAGAATTGCTTCTATTTTTCATGAAATAGGGCACATTCTTATTCAAGGGTTGTTATGGCCACGATCTATATCTACACTTAACTGGGAAATACTTTGTTGGAATATAGGCATTGAATTTGCATTTACAGAATATGGAATACTGTTTAGTGAAGAAACCATAAACTGGGCATATCGAGAGAAGGCTCTCTCGTATTACCATTATGCATAGGAAGGAAATAATATGACCTACGCTGAAGCAAAGGCTAATTTCGAAAAAGCAACTTGTGACATGAACGCCGCTGAAGACAAGTTTGAGGAAGACCACAAGTTTGATGCCGAGTTCCCGACATGGAATGTTTTTCGTGATTACATGAAGCCATATCGTAATGCAGTCACCGAAGCATATATTGCCATGATTCCACTTATTGATGATTACAAACTTGAACCGTTTGATAACATCGGCGATCATTTTTCCATGGAAGAATTCAAAATGAACTGCGAATGTGGTGGATTCATCGATTATGATGGGTCAGGGGTTCTCTGTATTGGAGACAAGCAGACCAACATCGAGATTTATCCGAGTGCCATCACGAAGGGCGCAGACGTTTCCAAATTTGATGGCGTCATGTGGTACAACAAATGATTGAATTATTGGTAACTGAAAACCGAAGCAACAAAAAAGAATGGTTCCACAATAATGTGGTTCGTATTTTTGTTGATAGGGACTATTCTTATGGATACTGGATTAATGAAGATTTTTTATTTAATGCTTTAACACCCGATCAACAGAAACAATATCTTGAAGACCAATCATATTCTAGCGGGCAGTTTGAAGTTTCGTTTGAAGTGGCACAGCAACTTATTGATAAGGGGAATACTCCTTCCAATAAGCAAAAACTATGGAGGAAATGATGCTGATAAAATATGAAGAGTACAAGAAAGATTATGATGCCTATAAAAAGAGTGAATTTATAATTCCCGAAAATGAAATTGAAATAATTGTAGATTCGCTTAAGGTGGATGTTTCTGAATCATTGCCTCAAGTTTGCAAAAGTTATTTCGATTACCAGCAGTTGCCAAAAATTGCGAGTCTACTGGATAAGTATCACGCCATAAACAACCTTCCTCAGATAAAGGATGCTGTTTCAAAGTTTGGATATAACGCGACAAACATAAACATATTTATATTTTTCGCAGAGAATAAATCCAAGCAGATTTGCCTTAATTGTTCAATTGGACGACCAAGGACATGAAGATTGTTTTATTCTGCGGGAACAACAACACTCCAAAAGAAGAACTCTCGGGGCTTTGGCTCATGGGGGTCAAAAGAAAAGAAGGGGAAATTGTCGGTGGTGAAGTCATCAACGGCATGTGGGAGTTTAGAATCAGAAGAGACAAATTTTGTGTAGGCGATACTGAAGCCGGAAAGTTTGTTTGTTATGATAAACATCCAATTCCTGAAAAAATGATTGAAGTTCAGATTGATATAAAAGATTCAGATTACAATGAGATAATTGAAGCGGCGAGGGAGAAATTATGACATATCGCCCATATCAAGATGCTGATGAATATGTTTCTCACAAAGGACAGGCAAATTATGTTCGGGCAAAAAACCCGAAAGGTGTTGATTACTATTATTTAATTGGAACTCTTCATCCGGCTGGCTGTTCTCTTGAAAATAAGCCCATGCCGGTTTCTTGGAAAGAATTATTTGAGCAATATACCTATTTGGACGGAAGTCCTTGTGGTGTAAAGGTACTATAATGAAAAAACTTTGTGGATGTTTAGAACCCTGTTTTGTAAACGGTGAGGGAGTATGGGGGCATTGGGGCGGAACACTTTGTCTTCATGCAGGGGAATATGTAACCGGTTGTGGATCGGCATCCATGTGTAATTTAACCAAAGAACCTGTGCAACATTATATCAGTAAATTCCAATACGAGTGCGCAAAAAAATGTTGTAGGTGTGAGAACAATACTGAAGAATGTTTGCCGTCTGCCTGTGTAGATTGCAAATGGTTTTATGATTCAATAAAAGAAAATCTCGTTGATAATTTTAAGGAGGGCGAATGTTTCGAATTGTTGTAGATTCAGAAGAACTGAAGGAAGAACTTCTAAAAGAAAGTAAATATATTCATGATAATTTTTCACAAAATTTAGATAGTGATAAATGTAAAAGATTAATGCTTTTTTATTTACGACCAGACTTAGTACAAGTTAAAGAAGAGGAGAAAATATGAACGTGTTTTTAATGGTATCAATAGTCATTTTAGGATTGCTTGAATTTTTACATTTGATTTTTTTCTTTATTTGGTTAAGCGGTCATTTGACCCTCAAAAACTTTTTCCAGACAAGAAAAGGAGCCTTTATTTTTCTTATCCCGATAGTCGGATTTTTTGGGCTTTTATTCGGCGCTGTTCGTGCCAGAATAGACGAAGATTTTTGAACAAAAAGGAAGCCCGATGGCTTCCTTTTTTTATACTTGAAAAAAATATTTTTTGTGCTATAATAACAAAAGAAATTTGATTTTTTTTAGGGTTTATGCTATTCTGATGACAAGGTGGTGGGGAAATGGGTTTAATCGCTTGGAAAGACAATGGCTCAGATCGGCATGTATGCCTCATATGCTACGGTGAGGATAAGGATTACATCAAGGATTTTAAGGGAACCGAACCCATATTCCACTCAGATTATGGACCGACGGGATGTCCTAAGTGCATAATCTGCAAGAAAAAACTCAATGACATCGACATGTCTCATTACAAATCCGGCAAGAAAGAAGCATCTGTCGATGACGACGAACCTAAGAAACCAGTCAAGAAAACAC